>JADGOE010000049.1 GCA_017883135.1 Acidimicrobiales bacterium | reverse complement strand
CGGCGGTTCAGTAGTACCCATCCCTGTAGTCCCTGTGACTACGTGATGTGAATCGTGTGCAAGCGGGCGGGGCTACGGCCCCGCCCGCTTGACGCGTGCCTGCCAGTACCGAGCATGAGGAGGCGTGCACTCCCTGCACCTCCCGACGGAGGGGGCGGCCCGCAAAGGGAACCCCGCCGTTTGGTTCAGGCGCTGATCTGCAGACCGAAGGCGGCGATGAGTTCGGCGGCCGGCAGCGGCCTCGAGAACAGGTAGCCCTGGGCGAAGTCGCAGTGCAGCGAGCGGAGCACGTCCAACTGCTCCGTCGTCTCCACCCCCTCTGCCACCACCTTGAGACCCAGCGCATGGGCCAGGTTGATCACAGCGGAGACGATCTCCTCGCCCTCGGCACTGACGCCGAGGTCTTCGACGAACATGCGGTCCACCTTCAAGATGTCCAAGGGGAACCGCTGCAGGTAGCTCAGGGACGAATAGCCGGTGCCGAAGTCGTCGATGGCCAAGAGCACCCCGATGTTCTTCAGCGCTCGCAGGACCAGCAGGGCCGAAGCGGCGTCCTTCATGAGGGCGCTCTCGGTGATCTCGAGGGTCAGGTGCTCGGGGGGTAGGCCGGTGCGGGTGAGGATCTCCTCGACCGTACGCACGATCTGGGGGTCGTCGATCTGGCGGGCGGAGAGATTCACCTCCACCGACCCACGGGGCCCGGTCTGGCCCTGGTGGTGCCAGTCGCGGAGTTGATGGCAGGCCTCCTCCAGAACCCAGGCCCCGATCGGGATGATCAGCCCGCTCTCCTCGGCCACCGGGATGAACCGGTAGGGGGGGACCAGGCCTCGGTCGGGATGCTGCCATCGGACGAGGGCCTCCATGCCCACCGTCGTGACCCCTTCGATCTCCACCACCGGCTGGTAGTGGAGCATGAGCTCGCTTCGCTCGAGCGCCCGGTGCAGCGAGTGTTCGGTGGTCATCCGATCGATGACCTCGATGCGCATGGATTCGCCGAACATCTCGATGCTCGACCCGCCCCGCAGCTTGGCCTGGTACATGGCGGCCTCGGCGTTGGACAACAGCGTTGCCGGATCGTCCACTCCGAAGGTGTTGAGGGCCACGCCCACCGACACATCGAGAAAGACCTCGGATCCCCCCAGTTCGAAGGGCTCGGACAACCCCTTGCGCGCCCTCTCGATGAAGTCCGATGCCTTCTCTCCGGACAGGCCGTCCTGGCTCTGGAAGAGGGCCAGAAACTCGTCGCCGCCGAACCGGGCGAGGAGTTCGCCATCTCCAGCTGCTCGTCGGAGGCGCTCGGCGACCGCCGTCAGCACCTGGTCGCCGGTCTCGTGGCCCAAGGAGTTGTTGATGGCCTTGAACCGGTCGAGATCGAGCAGCACCACCGCCACGGCGCCCGGGATACCGCCGGCCGTGGCCACCGCATCGGCCAGTCGGGACCCGAAGAGCAGCCGGTTGGGCAGCCCGGTCAACCCGTCGTGAAGGTCCGAGTGGGACAGCAGCTCGCCGGGCGGCGCGACCTCGCCCATGTCGTAGATGAAACCGCCGACGCCGCCATCTGCCCCCGGGCCGGTTGCGAACAGCAGCCCTTCGGCGATGATCCGGTGACCCGCCCGGTGCCGCAATTCGATCTCCCGACGGACACCTCCACCGGATTGGGCCTCATCCGGACCGGAGGCATCGACCGCGCGGCTGCCCGTTCGGACGAACGGTGAGGACCCGAGCTCTGCAGGAAACACGGTTTCGCCGATACCACGTCCGACCACCTCGTGGCGTGGCCACCCCAGCACCTCCTCGGCACGGGGGTTCCATTCGGTGACGACGCCGGCGCCGTCCACCTCGAGGTAGGCGTCAGGGCAGAACGCGACCAGCTGCGCGAATCGATCGGTCCCGGCTGCGGCCTCGGGCTCAGCCCGCCGACCCGCCTTGCTCACCGGCGCCTGCGATCCGTCATGGTGCACAGCCACCGTCCGAGATGATCGACCCTCATTTCCCGTCACACCCGGTTTCTGTGGCACACGGCCCCGCAGGGAGGGCTGTGTTGTTGGGGAGTCATGGTAGGCACTCACCTGCTCCACTTCAAGGATCTCCGCCGAGTACCGCCTGCTCGGAGCGGAGATACCGGCGCGGTGGCCGTCGGTGGTCGGCTGTCGGCAACCGGTCGAAGCCTGCACCCTCGCATTCGACGTGCCGTGTACCGTGCCTGTCGTGGTAGTGGTCACCGGCAAGCTGCAGAAGGAGGCCTGGGACAACAAGGTGCTGCCCCCGGTCGAGCAGGTCCGTCCCGGGCTGTGGTCGATTCCGGTGCCGATTCCGAACAATCCGCTCCGGTACGTGCTGGTCTACGCCCTCGAGCTCGATGGAGGCGGCGTGGCCCTGGTCGACGCCGGATGGGACACCGACGAGGCGTGGCTCGCCCTGAGCGACGGGCTGGCCGCAGCAGGCGGCAGCATCTCCGATGTCCGCGCCGTGATGATCACCCACATCCACCCCGATCACTACGGCCTGGCCGGCAGGGTTCGCGACGCGTCCGGAGCGTGGATCGGACTGCACCCGGCCGACGCGGTGATGCTCGAGTCCCGCTACGGCGACACCGATGAACTGCTCTCGAACATGTTCGACTTTCTGGCTGATTCAGGTGTCCCCGCGGACAAGCTGCCCGACCTGGCATTCGCGTCGATGGTGATGAAGTCGATGGTGACCATGGCCGCTCCTGACGTTCTGTTCGAGGATGGCAAGCAGATCGAGCTCCCCGGTTGGGCGTTGCGCACCATCTGGACCCCGGGCCACTCCCCCGGGCATGTCTGCTTCTACGCCGACGACCGCAAGTTGCTCCTGTCGGGTGACCACGTGCTCCCCCGCATCACGCCCAACATCTCGGTGCACACCCAGCAGTTCCCCAACCCGCTGGGCGACTACCTCGAATCGCTCCTGAAGGTCCAGAACCTCGGTACCGAAGAGGTGCTGCCCGCCCATGAGTACCGGTTTTCCGACCTACAGGGTCGGCTGGAGGAGATCATCACCCACCATGCCGACCGGCTCGAGGAGATCGAGCAGGTGTTGACCGACCACCCCGGCTCGACTGCCTGGGACATCACCCTCAGGCTGCACTGGTCCCGTCCTTGGGACGAGATCGAATCGTTCATGCAGCGTCAGGCCAACGGCGAGACCCTGGCCCACTGCGTGCTCCTCGAACTGCACGACCGCATCCGCCGTGAGGGGAACCAGCCGGCACTATTCTTCCTTGTCGACCGCTGAGTCGGTCCCGGGACCGTCGCACCGGGGGGGAACTTGGAGGGATCGTCAGGTCCGATCCCTCCCGCGGCCGCTGACACCAGGTGCCTACCATGCCGACGCCGAGGCCCGAAGACAAGGACAACGTGGAACGCCAGTCCAAGAGGGATCGCCGCATCCGCCGACAGCGCCGCCGGGCGGCAGCGGTTGCCCTGCTCGTCATCCTCATCATCGCCGGCATCTCGTTCGCATCGTGCTCGGGGGGATCGGCGACCCCGACGTCGACGGCCTCTTCGACATCGGGGTCGCCGTCGTCGGCGCCGACCCCGACCTCCGGCAGTCACAAGGCGTCCACCGGGACGGGCCCGGCCTCCATCGAAGCCGGCATCGAGCCCTGGCAACTGGGTGCACCCCTGTCACGCGAGGCGGTCGTCGCCAATGGGACCGGGCTCACCGTCCTCGGGGGCATCACCCCCTCGGGAACCTCGCTATCCACCGTCTCGACGATCAATCCCACAAGTGGCGCCATCACCGCGGCAACCGGACTGGCCACTCCGGTGCATGACGCCAGTGCAGTGTCCCTCGGTCGAACCACCTTCGTCCTGGGGGGAGGATCCCCCGCCACCGTGGCTACCGTGCAGTCCGTCCCCTCACCGTCCATACCGCCGACCCCGAACGGCACCGGGACGGTGGCCGGCCAGCTCCCCCAGCCCCGCTCGGACCTGGCAGTCGCAGCCACCTCGACCTCGTCGGGGGCACGAATCACGACCACGGCCTACGTCGTCGGCGGCTACGACGGCACGACCTACCTGCCCGCCGTGCTGTCCACGACCGACGGGACCCACTACACCACGGTGGCAGCGCTCTCCGTTCCGGTCCGCTACCCGGCCGTGGTGGCGGACCAAGGGCTGCTCTACGCGTTCGGGGGCCAGACCGCCACCGGTAGCACCGCAACAACGGCGACCGATGACATCCAGGTGATCGATCCGGCGACCCACAGGACCACTGTGGTCGGCCACCTGCCCCAGGCGATCTACGGCGCGGCGGCCTTCTTCATCAACGGCACGATCTACGTGGCCGGAGGCCAGGTCCCCGCGGGTCCCACCTCGACCCGGATCACCGCGTTCGTGCCGTCGTCGCACAAGGTCCTCAACGCGGGTCTCCTGCCCCAGGCGGACGCGTTCGCGGGTTACGCCACCGTGGTGACGTCTGGCAAGGCCGTCGGCTACATGGTGGGAGGCGAGGTCAGCGGCCAGTCCGGCAACGACCAGGCCGGCGTGGCTTCGGGCTCACTCCGCACGGTGATCTCCCTGCGCCCCAGCCCCTACGGGGGGCCGGCCGGCAGTACCGGAGCGGGTTCGCCCTATGCCGGCACGCTGCTCATCGCCGACCGGGGCAACGACCGCCTGCTGGCGCTCGACCCCGCACGGAACATCACCTGGCAGTACCCCTCGGGAACCATGCTGCCTCCACCCGGCGGCTTCTACTTCCCCGACGACTCATTCTTCATCAAGGGCGGGACCGGGATCATCTCCAACCAGGAGGACAACCACACCATCGTGGAGATCGGCTACCCGTCGGGCAAGATCCTGTGGCAGTACGGTCATCCGGGCCAGCCCGGTTCGGCCCTCGGTTACCTCAACCAACCCGACGACGCCTACCTGCTCAAGTCGGGGATCATCACCGTCGCCGACGCCTCGAACAACCGCATCCTGTTCATCTCGCCACAGGGCCAGGTCACCGGTCAGATCGGAAACGGCGCAGACGCACACAACCCGCCCACCTCCGTCGCCTACCCCAACGGCGACACCCCGCTCCCCAACGGCGACATGCTGGTATCGGAGATCAACGGCTCGTGGATCGACGAGTACACCTCGGGCGGCAAGTTGGTCTGGACGGTGCAGATGCCCACGGTGGACTATCCCTCCGACCCCCAACAGCTGGGCCCCGATCTCTACCTGATGACCGACTACAACCCTCCGGGCGAGGGCAAGGTCCTCGAGTTCACTCGAGCAGGTCAGGTGGCCTGGCTCTACGACGCAGCGGCGGGTGACGCCATGCTGAAGAAACCCTCGCTGGCCGAGCGTCTGCCCAACGGCCTGATGATGGTGAACGACGACTACCGCAACCGGGTGGTGGTCATCGACCCTGCCACCTACTCCATCGTGTGGCAGTACGGCATCACCGATGTGTCGGGCACCACCCCGGGCATGCTGTCGATCCCGGACGGTTTCGACCTGCTGTTGGCCAACGGCACCACACCCACGCACCCCCAGACCGGCTAGGTCCCCTCCTTCGGGACCGAGCTGGGCCGTTCTGGCGACCCGCCCTCCTGCGACAACGAGCCGGCGGGGGGCTCCGGCCGGTCCATGTCGTCGAACTCGGATGCCAGCCGCCGCCGCTCCCGTCTCTTCAGGGCCAGGTGCACCAAGAGGGCCAGCACGACGATGGCGGCGACCACCGCCACCGACCACAGCCCCACCGCTTTCAGGATGCGCTCGAAGGAGAGCCCGACGACGTAACCGAGCAGCGTGTAGCCGACACCCCAAACCACCCCCCCCACCGCGTTGTAGGCGAGGAAGACCCGGTAACGGAGGCCACTCATGCCGGCCAGTCCGGGGATGATCGCCCGGGCGAAGGCAACGAAGCGACCGAGGAAGACAGCGGGTCCGCCGTAACGCTCGAGCATGGCCGTGGTCCGCCTGACCCCGGCACTTCCCTTCAGCGGCCGCTGTTCCAACAGCCACGGCCCGGCCTTCTTGCCCACTTCGAACCCGACCGAGTCGCCAGCGATGGCGCACGCCACGACCACCGCCATCATGACCCCGAGATTGACGCGGCCGAGCCCGGCCAGCACTCCCCCGATGACCACCGCGGTCTCGCCGGGAATGAAGAAGCCCACCATCAGTGCAGCCTCGGCGAACGCCAGGAATCCGATCAGGGCATACGCGGCCGGGCCGTGGAATTGGAGCAGCCACCCCGTCACGCCCCCCGGGTTGCCCTGGCTGGTCGACGCCGCCACCAGGGAGCCCGTTCCCAGCCGGGACAGGGACAGCCCCATCAGTGTCGGCCCGATCGAGTTTGCCGGATCGAGCGGTCAGATGCTTCGAAGATCCTGGTCACCGTGACAGGGTCACGCTGGTCCACGTGCGGCGACGACAGGCCGGGCAGGTCATCCACCGGTCGAAGGCGCGCCCAGGCAGCCAAGCGCCGACAGGGAGCTGCAGCACCACGAACTCGAGGAGGCCCACCCGACTGACCGAACCGCAGGTGGAGCAAGCCACCGTCAGGATCCCTCGTCGAGGTGACCGTGCAGCTGCAGCCGACCTCGCTGTCGGCCGCTCGGCTTCGCCCGCGCCGGTGGCCGCCGAGAACAGGGCATGCTTGCCGGAGGGTCGGGCGTGACGACGATCTGGCGCCTCCCGAGGGCCGCCAAGCGACCCCGTGCGCCCGGCGGGAGCCGAGCCGTCGTCACCGACCGCTGCCCGTGCCTCGACGGGACTCCGGTACAACGCCCACTTGCCCAGCGGGTCGGGGCCTCCGGCCACTACCCGACGGTGCCGGCCGCCACGCTCATCTCGAGCAGCGTCCTGGCCAGTTCGCGGTAGGCATGCGCCCCTGGGGAGTTGGGGGCGTGCTGGAGAATCGACTTCCCTCGGGCCGGGGCCTCGGCGAATCGGATCGATTTGCGCACCGGTGGCTGGAGCACCGGAATCCCGTACCTCGCCTCGACCTCTTCCATGATGTGCCGCGAGTGCCTGGTCCGGTCGTCGTACATGGTGGCGACGATTCCCCTGACGGTGAGGTCGCTGTTGGCGAACGCCCGCACGTCTTCGATGGTCTCGAGCAACTGCCCGACTCCGCGGTGGGACAGGGCTTCGCACTGCAAGGGGATCAGTACCGCGTTTGCGGCGGTGAGCCCGTTGATGGTCAGCACGCCGAGCGAAGGCGGGCAGTCGATCAGGATGAGGTCGTAACGGTCGAGCACGGGCTCCAGTGCCCGCTCGAGTACGTGCTCGCGGCCGGTGCGGGTGAGCAGATGCACCTCCGACCCGGCCAGGTCGATGGTGGCCGGCAGCACATCGAGGCCCGGGACCCCAGGTACCGGACGTGCCACATCGGACACGCTGTCGCGACGGACGAACACGTCGTGAAGGGAACGGTCCAAGGCCTCGGGATCGAACCCAAGGGAGAATGTCAGGCAGGCCTGAGGGTCGAGATCGACCACCAGGGTCCGCCGACCGAACTCCGCCGAAGCCACTCCGAGCGAGTGGACGGTGGTGGTCTTGGCCACCCCGCCCTTCTGGTTGGCCACAGCCAGCACATCAGTCACACGCGGAGTCTACGCCCGGCCACCACGATCACAATATGGTCAGAACCCGGCCATGCCGACGATCGGCTGGTTGAGCGGCGAGCCCCCCATCGACCCCAGGAACGGGGCGTCGAAGCTGAAGACCCCGCCGTCGGAGCCCACGAACCGGTAACCGCTCCCATTGGACGTCTCCGAAAGGCCCACGATGGGAGCGGCGAGCGGCTGACCGCCGGTCGAGCCGAAGAACGGGGCATCGCCGAAGGCGAAGATGCCGCCGTCGGAGGCCACCTCCCAGTACCCGCCGGTATTGGTGTCGTTGGCGGTACCGACCACCGGCTGGTTGAGGGCGTGGCCACCTTCGGAGCCCGAGAACGGCGCATCCCCGAAGGAGAAGATGCCGCCGTCGGAGGCGACCAAGCGGTAGCCGGTCCCGTCGGTCGACGTCGAGATCCCCACCACCGGCTTATTGAGAGGATGGCCGCCCATCGATCCGTAGAAGACGGCGTCGCCGAAGGCGAAGATGCCGCCGTCGGAGGCCACCTCCCAGTACCCCTTGCCATCGGGCGTGGCAGCCATGCCCGCGATCGGCTGGTTGAGCGGCTGGCCGCCCATCGATCCGTAGAAGACGGCGTCGCCGAAGGCGAAGATGCCGCCGTCGGAGGCCACCTCCCAGTACCCGCCGGTGGCCGGTGCCATGGCCATGCCGACAACAGGTGCGTTGAGATGGATGTTCCCGGTGGAGCCACAGAACGGGGCGCCGCCGAACGAGAAGATGCCACCGTCGGAGGCGGCCAGGTCGTACCCGCTGGTGGCCGCCGCCGGAACCGAGCACGCCGGGATCGACCCGGGTGGCGTGGTTCGCCCGGCATCACCCGTGAGCTGGGGATCATGGTGGAACATGGGCCAGGCGCTGGCGCCGACCGCCTCGGCCCCGTTCGATCCGGCGATCACGTAGTGGTCGATTCGGCCCGCATTCGACGGTCCGATGTAGCCGGCCAAGGTGATCCCGATCGACCCATTCGGGTCCGCGGTTATCAGGGGCGAATTCTGGAGGCCGAGGTTCGGGTCGAGGTGGGAAAGCAGCTGGCCGGACCTGCCGTCGAAGATGAAGACGCCGTTGACGGTGGGGACGATCACGTCGTCGTACCCCCCACCGCTCAAGTCGGCGGTCACCACCGAGCCGATCACCTGGTCGGGCATGCCCGCACTCCACAGTGTTCGGCCGCTGGCGGCATCGAGAACCCAGACCGAGCCCGAACCGCCCACATTGCTCCCCTCGACCACCTGGAGGGACCCATTGCCCAGCACATCGGAGAGTGCCGGAGAGGAGAAGATCGTGCTGCTGCCGAGGCCAACAGACCACTGCAGCCGGCACTGGGTGTCGTAGGCCTTCAACGTGCCGGTATCGGAGGCGCCAGGGAAGTACGCCCCCGGGGCCACTACGATGCCGGTCGCTCCGCCGGCGAGGAACCCGCCTACCGCCGGCGAGGAGTCCACCACCTGGTTGGTGTCGGCACGGCAGATCTGATTGCCCTCGGCACTGAGGATGCGCAGGTGCCCACCGTCTGCGTAGGTCTGGCCCTGGCCCCGGCCGGCGGTCTGGTCACCGCCCACGACGATCTCGTTCCGGTCGGTTCCGTAGAGGTCCGCCAGTGCCGCGGTGGAGTGGGTGCTGTCCGAGTTGAAGAACGGCCAGCCGGTCAACGTCGCCCCACTCTGGACGGACAGGGCGTACGAGGTCTGGCCGAGGGAGCCGGCCACAAGGTCGAGCCCTCCTGGCTGGAGGTTCCCTACTGTGAGGCCGGCCTCGACCCCGGCGTTCGGCGCTGCGTCTGAGGGTGGATTGACCACCGGGGTGAACCACAGTCGCGACCCTGAGGGGCCGAAGGCCTGGTAGCCCCCTGTGGTGGGAACGGCGTCGTTTCCCGATCCGATGAGGACCGACGAGAGGCCCCCTCCCGCCGGGGCGACAGACGGAGTGGAGTCGATGGGCCCGCTCCCGTCGGTGGTCGGCCACCCGGCCACCGGACTCCCACCCGCGAGATGGTAGGCGTAGACATAGCCTCGACGGTCCCCCACGACGACTGACGGCTGACCATCGAGATCGGCCGGTATCGGCGAGGACAAGGCGATCGGTTGACCGGCGTCCGGCAACGTGACCGACCAGGCCGGTGCCGCCGGAAAGGTGATCGCGGCGGACGGTCGTGCCGGAGCGCGCACAAGGCCACTGGCCGCCGATGCAGGCGACACCGGGCCCACCATCCCGATCAGCGACGGCCCAGCCACCAACAGGGCACCGAGCGCTGCCATCCCACGGGCCGGCGGCCGACGACCCGGGCCGGCCGGTCCCACCGGGTCGATCACAGCCCCGCGTCGGAGGAACTTCGATCCGCGCTGTTCGATCCGTTCACCCTAGGCGATGCCCGCGTGGGACAGAAACTGCTCGCCCCGCGCTCACGTCGAGAGGGCCGGCAGGTCGTCCGGGGTCACCGTCACCGCCGAGAAGGTGCGGAGCGGCCAGGGTGTTCATCTGACGCCGGCACGAGCTGCCTTCCGGTGATGACATCTGCCCGGATCCGAACGATCCTGCGGCCCGGGTCGGTGACCTCCGGTAACGGCACCGCAGTATCAGGACCCTGCCGGTCCTCCTCGGTGGCCAGGCCACGCACGAGCACGCTCCACGGTCGTCCGGCGTCGACCCCGTCCACCTGGAATGCCACCAGTCCGGCACGCTCCACCCGTTCGAAGAGACCCTCGCCGATCCTGATGACCAGGTCGGCGCCGTGGACCACGTAGTTCACAGGTAGCACCAAGGGTGCACGTTCCTCGGGGATACCCAGGTGGCCATGGATTCCCTGTTTGGCTCCCAGCGCAAGCAAGCGGTGGCTTTCGCCAGAGTCCAGCACCACGGACCCGCGCTCGTCGATCCACATGGTGACCATTGTCGACCAGGGCCTCAGGCGGTGCCAGGGCCGAAAGGCATGGATCGACCGGCGCCGACCCGTGCCGGACATTTTCGGGACACTTGGGACTTTCGGCCCTAGTCAGAGGTGGGCCCCGTGCCCAGCGTCCAAGGAGACACAGAAGTAGAACATGTATCATTGGTTCACACCACGAGAAAAATGGGGGGTACATCATGGCATTGGGTCTCGATCTCGGCTACCTCGAGCGATCGGCCAGGGGGGAGTTCGACCTCGGTTGGCTCCGCGACACCAAGTCCGAGTGGGGCATACATGCCAAGCCGAGCAAGACGGGCCTCACCATGCGGGACATCGCCATCGGCAGCTATGGCGAAGTTCCCGACCACGCTCCGCTGAGGACGACGGCCCCGCGGGGTTCCGACATCGATCCCGACGTGCCCGACATGGGATACACCATCAACGACAAGGCGGAGGTCTGGTCGGACAACGTCCTCGACCTCTACGAGGAGGCCGTGAGCCGCCAGTGGAGCGCCACACGGGACATTCCCTAGGGCGACCTGCGCGAGCTCGACCCCGATATCGAGCACGCCATGTGCCAGCTGGCGACAGTGCTCTCGGAGGTCGAGATGGTGGCGGCCGACTTTCCGGCCAAATGGCTGTGGCGGATCAACCACGACTTCGTCGAAGCAAAGATGTTCCTCTGCACCCAGGTGATGGACGAGGCCCGCCACACCGAGGTGTTCCGCAAGCGTGCGCTGGCCAACGGTGGTGGGCTCGGACGGGCCTCCGCGGTGGTCGAGCGCTTCCTGCAGTTGATCCTCGACGCAGAGAGCTACGACGAAGGATCGGCTCTGATGCACCTGCTCGGCGAGGGCATCGTGCTGTCGCTCTTCCGTGCCGGCGAGGCCATCGCCCCGTCACCGGTGGAGCAGCAGATCTTTCGCCTCTGCATGCAGGACGAGGCCAGGCACGTGGCCTACGGCACCATGCACCTGCGGTACCGGCTCGAGCGGGATCCGTTGATCGCCGAGGACTTCCACGGCTACCTCGACAAGGGCGAGAAGATCATCGCCATGATCTTCGCCACACCGGAGATCGCCGAACCCACCGCGATTCTGGCTGCAGGAGGTGTCGAGCAGGCTGCCCAGCTCGGACCAGCTGCCGGCGACGTTCTGAGGAAGCAGGTCATCGGCGAGTACCTGAAACGATGCCAGCACGCCGGACTGGACCGGCGTGGCCGCCTCCACCTGCCCAACGTGCTCCTCGAAGGCATCGCCGGCGCCAAGGTCGAGGTGGTGGAGTGATGGCCCCCATCGACGCCACCTTCCCTTCGGACAGCTGGTTCTCCGAGCTCGTACACCGTTCCATGGCCGACCAGTCGGCCATGGAACGACTCGGGATCGCCGAGCTTCGCTTCGGCATCGAGATCGTCGGCGCCGACGGAAACGCCGAGCTGTTCGGCATCGTGCTCGACGGCTACCAGGTCGACTCCGTCGGCAAGGTGGCCGAGACCGATTTCGCTCCGGAAGTCGTCCTCAGCGGACCGATCGACGCCTGGCGTGAGATGGTCGCCTCCATCGAGGCTCACGGGGGGGCCGATCCGTCACACACGCTGAACAGCCTCTCGATCTTCGACGTCCCGTTCGAGGTCAGGGCCGCCGACGCCATGGGCCACGACAAGTTCTTCCGCTACATGGGGACCCTGCAGGCCATCTTCGACGGTGCCGGCTCACCTGCGGTCGTGCTGGCTCCCTCGTGACCCTCGAGGTCGACGACGCGGAGTGCCTCGGCTGCGGTGCTTGTGAGTCGGCCTGCCCAACCGGAGCGATCACCCAGTCGACCGGGTTCCCGGTCTCGTATGTGGTCGACCCGCTGCTCTGCAACGACTGCAACCGCTGCCTGGCGGTCTGTCCCGTCGACGGGCTGGTGGTCGACCCCTCGTGGGCGGTCTGCCACGGACGGGGCTGTCCGCTGTCGTCCAAACGGTATGCGGGGTGGGAGTGCAGCGAGGGCCGTTCGCGCTGCCGCCTGTGCGGCTCGATGCTCTGGCGGGAACCGGCCCGAGAGTGGGCATGCAGTTCCTGTCGGCCGACCGGCGACGATGGTGCCCGCCGCGCCTCGTGCCCCAAGGTGCGCAAGGCTGCTCACCTCGCCTCGCAGTCCTGAATCCCCGGGGGAACCCGATGCTCAGACCGGCTGAGGGTCCACGGGTCGGTCGAACCCCGATGCCGCTGCCCCGCGCGCCCTGGTGAGGTCCGCGGGCCTGACCTCGATCGGCCTGGCGATGTGCTTGAACGCTCGGAGTCTCGCATTAGCGAGGGCGTCCGCGATGGCGTGCTCGCCGATGACCACTAAAGCGGCCTGACCGTTGTGGATCAGTTCGCCGAACTCCTTCAGGTCCGGACGGGCCCTCCCGCCTTCGGGTCGCCCGATGCCGCCGCCCGGCGCGCCTATGCCGCCTGACGCACTACCGACGCCGTCCGAGCCGATCATCGAAGGCGGGAAGATCAGCCCGATGACCGCGCCGACGGTGATGACCTTCCACGTGCCACGCCGGCCGGTCGTCCCGTCGTCGGACAAGTGGACATGGCCGTCCTCCCCCCGGGTGATCACGGCCGCGTCGTAGGTTCCGACGGCTCCGGCAAGGTGCAGGTCCCCGATGACGCCGCGGTCATCACGTGCGGCCAACTCGCTGTAATAGGTCCCGAAGTACAAGAAGACATCTTCGGTATCGGCCATCATGGGCTCCCAATCGTCTGCGGCGCGAACGACGCCCAGTGTCACCTCCACTCTCCACGGTCCTTCACCGCAGCGATACACCCGAATCGGGTGGACCTGTCCCTGTTTGCTCCGGAAGGGCAGCCGGACAAGACTCGGTCGATGGGCGGAGGCATGGCTGCAATTCGACGCGCGGGCGACGGCGGACCGACAGGGCACAGCTCCTTCTTGGGGCTACCGATCGTGGCGTCGAAGCTGGTGACACCTCCGCTCCCGGGTGGGTTCACTCCCCGACCCCGGGTCGTGATCGCCTTGACCGAGGCCGCCGGCGCCATCTGTGTCGTGCGAGCGCCTGCTGGTTACGGCAAGACGACTCTCACAGTCGAAGCATTGGCACGGGAGGAACCAGGGGTCGTCGCATGGCTGTCGATCGATGCCTACGACTCGACCGAGCTGAGCTTCTGGGCGCATCTGGCGGCCGCTATCGACCTGGTCCGCCCCGGTGTCCTTCGGGCGGTAGCCGACTCGAACGACCGGGCTCCTGGTCCCGACGGCGGACGCCTGGCTGCATCACTGCTTGCCGAGCTCGGCGGCGGCGACCCCCTGGTCATCGTGCTCGATGATCTCCATCGATTGAGGAGCCGCGCGCTTTGGGAGCAGCTTGCGTTCTTCCTCGAGCGCCTGCCGGCGGGCGCTCGAGTCATCGCCACAACCCGCGTGGCGACACCGCTCCCCATCGAACGGTGGCAGAGCCAGGGCCGGGCCACGGTCGTCGACGAGCAGACCCTTCGATTCGACATGACCGAAGCCGCCAGGCTCATCGCCGGTGTCAGCGATGGAGCCCTGGCAGCAAGCGAGGTCGCCGAGTTGGTACACCGAAGTGAGGGCTGGGCCATCGGCCTGCTCTTCGAGGCGCTCACCAGGCGCAACGCAATGCAGTCCGGTGCAGCGCCGGCGGATGGGGGTCCACGACCGTCGCGAACCGTCATCAACTACCTCGCCTCCGAGGTGTTCGACACCCTCACCGATGAGGACCGCCGATTCCTGTCGTCGATCTCGGTACTCGACGAATTCGACAATGATCTGTGTCGGCGAGTCACCGGCGAGGGTGACGCGGGGCTACGGCTACGGTCCCTGCAGGTTGCCAATCTCTTCCTCGTGCCCGTCGATGAAGAGGCCGGTCGGTTCCGATTCCATCACCTGTTCCGTGAGCTTCTCCTCGAAGAGCTCGACAGGCGCGACCCAGGGCGGCGAATCGAGCTCCACCGCCGCGCCGCCGAGGCGGCGGACTGCGGTGAGGTCCCCGTCCAGATCCATCACCTGCTCGAGGCCGACGACCACCTCGCTGCATTCGACCTCATGGTCGGCCACGCCCTGCAAGCCGGCAGCTTGGCCGCCGCTCGCGAGCTCATCGCCAGCTTTCCGGACGACTTCGTTCTCGAAGACCCCCGCCGAATGCTCGACTACGTGCTGGTCCACAGCCTCGTCGGCGACTGGGAGATGGCCGAACAATGGTGCGACCGAGCCGAGGCCACCCTCTCCGACGGCGAAGGGCCTCTTCGGGCGCGCCTCGAGTTCCACCGCGCCTTGCACCTCGCCAATCATGGCGAGACCCAGGCTGCGCTCGACGCACTCGAATCGAGCCTGGGCGCCGGCGATCGACCCGCCGGAGAGGACGCCACGCTGGCACGCCTCCCCATTGTGACCGCGGCCCGCATCCACGTCTTCCTCACCCGTGATCCGCGGGCCGCGTCCTTCTGGCTGGACGCAGCGCGACAGCTACCACGCGAAGACCACCACATCCACCACATCACGATTCCGGCCTTGACGGCACACCTTCGCTTTTGGGCAGGGGACGTGAGCGACGCCGAGCGACTCGCCCGAAAGGCCCTGGCCGCGGCCGACCAGCTCCAGATACCCCCCGGGCTCCATGTCCTCGAGGCACTCCTCGTCCTGACCGACGTCCTCCTCGAGACTGCCCGGCTCGCCGAAGCCGACTCCGCCCTCGAACGTGCAGCGGAGTTGGCCGGCCAGCTGGCGCCACCCTCGTACCACGTCCACGTCGCACTCCGACGGATCGAGCTCACCGCAGCCACCCAGGGTCCCGCCGCCGGCGCCGATGCGGCAGCCCGCACGCGGGCCCGCCTCGAGGGGCAGCGACTGGGCGCCGACCTCGCCGACCCGCTCGTCGCGATCCACTCCTACTGGTTGCTGGCCGAAGGGCGGACCATCGAAGCCTCGCGGCTCGCCGAAACCCTGCCACCGGGTCCCCAGCGATCCGTGCTGCGGGCCAGGTTGGCAGTCCTCGAGCACCGGGGGCGGTCGACCTCGGACGCGCTCGGCGACACCCACGCCTGGCCTGCGGTGCTGCGCATCGAGGCAGAGCTCATCAGCGCTGCGGCAGACGGCTATCGGTACCTTCCCCAGATCCTCGAACACTCCGACGGCTACATCTGGACCGTCGTCAAACAGGGCCAGACCCTGCTCCGCCGCCTCGCCTCCCTGTCCGGTGCCGCCACTCCCGCACTTACCCGCGTGCTCGACAACGCCGGCGCGTTCAGCGCTGCCTTCCGGCCTGCCCACGACGCCGGACCCGGGAGCCAGCTCACCGACCGCGAACGCGCCCTCCTCCAACTGCTCCCCAGTCACCTGTCCTACGCCGAGGTTGCCGCCGAGCTGTACCTCTCGGTGAACACGGTGAAGTCGAACCTCAAGACGCTGTACCGCAAGCTCGGCGTCTCCTCGCGCTCCGAAGCCGTCCAGCGGGCACGCGCCACCAGTCTCAACTGAGCCGACCGCCATGTGGCAGCGCGCTCGCTGACCACCTACCAGCGCGATCGGGACTCTTCCGCGAACCCCTGCAGGTCGGCAAAGTCGATGCGATCACCCTCGTCGGTGACGAACGATCCCGACCAGGTGCCGAAGACCTGGTGGGTCTCCGTCGAGAGCACGACGGCCTGGATCTTGGTGTGCTTGTGGTAGCGCGGGACGAAGTCGAGGTGGAGCCTCCCGTCTGGCGCCTCGACCCGCCACGGCCGCAGCGGCTGGTCCCAGTCGTACTCCCAGGCCAGTTCTTCGCCGAGCTTAGTGAGGACTCCGTCGACAAGCACACCGTTTTCGGTGAAGCCGGTGCCCTCGGTCCACTTCCCACCGAGCTGCAGGCCGACGACGCGACCGTCGTTGCTCCTTCCGGCACCGCCACCCCAGTTCCACCGTGTGGCATACGGCCAGCGCCCTCGCCCGACGTCCAGCACTCCCCACGCCTCGGCACCGTCGAGACCGTCGTCGCCGCCGGCGCCGGCGCCGGCGCCGGCGCCGAAGCGCCAGATGCGTTCTCCCACAACGAGTTCACCATGCGCCGGTCGAGCCTGGTGCTTGGAGGTGAATTGGAAGCGCCGGTCGCTCCAGGGGATGACGACGTTCACCGACTCGTGGCCGGGGGGTAGTTCGACCACGGCGTCGAGGTGTGCCGCTGTGCCATCACGCTCACGCCAGCTCGCCTCGACGTGTGTCGCGCCGTCAGCGTGGTCTGAGATCTCAAGTGCGAAGTGCCGGCGCATGACGTGGAGCGGTGCTGCAGCCGGTACGTCCGGCAGCGCCATCCCTCGGGCGCCCGGCACCGTGATGGCGCGTCCACCGCACCTGCCGGTCGAGAGGTCCACCCACCACACATCTGCGAGGCCGATGTAGTCGACGTTCGCGTAGACGCTCGAGATGACCAGGTCACCCGCAAGGATCGCCCAGTAGTCCCACCGCTTGGTGCGTCCCCATCCGCTCACCAGGTTCGCTCGATGCAACGGCCGCCGCGACCAACCCTTCGCCGCTTCGTTCAGGCGTCCACCTGAGCCGACCAGGTCAACCGGGGCGGTCAACTCGTGTTCGTGGGTCGCCGTCACCGTCCCCATCCTTACCGAGAAGGCCGAACGGTGCGGCGCTCGCGTCAACCGAAGTGATGCACCGGCCGAGGTCGCCGAACCACGCACGTGGCCTGAACTGGCCCTGGAGGGGAGAGAGGGGCCCCGACAGGAGTCGAACCCGCAACCGGCACATTCCAACGGTGGTCGCAACGGGCCGGTCATGTTGACCGGCACCACCCGAGCGACGAGCCGCTGGATGACCCGTGTCGGTGGCGGAACTTCCCGTCAAGTGGTCCCACGCTCGTGGCGGCTGACAGCAGTGGCGGGGTGCGCAAGGACCAGCCGCTGGACACGACGTTGTCAAAGTGCCAGCCAGGCTCCTGTCAAGTCACAGGGACGGGGTCGTGCGCGGCCCGACAGGAGGCAGATCCTGGGCAAACCACAGATCAGCTGGGCAGTCGATTCACGAGCCACACCTTCGGACCAGCCACATCGTCACACAACGCCGATTCAATCTGCTGTAGCTTCACGGGAGGTAGAACCTCAGTAGAGCAAAGCGCACCCTCGTAGAGCGGATGGAGGATGATGATGAGCGATACATCACAGGGCCCTGGTTGGTGGATGGCCTCTGACGGCAAATGGTATGCACCTGAACAGCATCCAGACTATGAGGCACCGCACGCAGATCTCCCTCCACAATCGGCACCGAATATGGCCCAACCGCCATCAGTAGCTCCATCCACTCCCGTGGCACCGGCTTCGTCACTGCCGCCGATCACCCCTGCGCCCATTGGATATCCGGGTGTTCCCCAGAGCAGGACGACGAACGGCATGGCCGTTGCCTCTCTCGTTCTGGGAATTGTGTGGATCGCTGGCATTGGTGCTGTGCTCGCCGTCATTTTTGGCTTCATGAGCCGCAAGAAGATCAAGCAATCTCAAGGACAGCAATCGGGGGGAGGGCTCGCAGTAGCGGGCATCGTTCTCGGGTTCATTGGGATTGTTGGTGCAATAGGCTTCTGGCTCAGTCTCTTCCTCATCGGTGTGGCAGTCGACGCGACCGGTTCATACGTCAATGGCTATGACTATGGTTCCAATCACTACTCGTCCAGCTCCAGTGAGTCATCGGTCTGCAGTAGTGCCAATGTTCCTTCCGGTGACATCTCCTCCAATTGGATCAACGGTTGTCGATCCGCCTGGACACTCCAGGCAGGGGTGTCCGGTAACAGTGGCAGCAGTGGCACTACGGCCACTACTTCCGGCAACACGGGCAACACGGGCAGTGGCTCCACGACCACTACGTCCGGCAACACGGGCAACACGGGCAACACGGGCAGTGGCTCCACGACCACTACGTCCGGCAACACCGGCAACACCTGATTCGAACACTCTGCAGACTTTCTTGAAGGCACCGTGAGTTGACTGGCAACCGAGATCAGTCAGTATCCAGAGATTGTGCAATGACCAGAGATCCACCTCGTTGGGTGCCACGAGCTGGATGGTCTTGGTCGGTAGTGTTGCTTGTCGCCACGTGGTCGATTTGGAGCTTGCGGGGGACGCTCCTGTCGGTGTCCTATCTGGATGATGCGTCGATGCACGAACAGATGGTCCGGTTCGCCACTCGTTCGTTTGAATCGGGGCGGAATCCTCTAACGGAGTGGTTCCCTTACTTGGGTGAGGGCTCCCCTCAGTTCCTTCACTATCAGAGCCTCGGTGCGCTCATAACCGGACTCGCTGGCATGGTTGTCGGAGCCGGCGTGGCATTTCGGTGGTCCCTCTTCGCATTGGTAGCTCTTTGGCCACTGGCCATCTACGTGTCTGCGCGGGTGATGAGATTGGGGCCTTGGACTGCCGCTGCCGCTGCTGTCCTGTCCCCATTCCTAGTCAGCGCTACTGGCGTGGGATACGAGCGGGGCGCCTATCTGTGGATTGGCTATGGCGTATGGGCGCAATTGTGGGCCTCTTGGACACTGCCATTAGCTTGGGCATTTACCTGGCGATCACTAGATGATCGGGCCTTCCTAGCCCCCGCAGCATTGATGACTGCGCTGACGATCGGAATGCACTTCGAGACCGGCTACCTAGCATTGCTGGCAATACTTGTGTTCCCGTTCATGGCACCTCGTCTCTTGCTTGAACGTATCCGAAGGGCCGCGTTACTTCTCGTTGTTGCACTGCTGGCGTCGGCGTGGGCTGTGGTCCCTTTGATTGTCTACGGGAAGTGGGCGGCCATCAACCAAGTGCTTGCAGGTACACCGCTGGAAAATGGGTACGGAGCTGGTCGCACACTGAATTGGCTACTCACAGGACAAGTCTACGACGCAGCACGATTTCCGATCATTTCGATCTTGGCTCTGATCGGACTCGCCACCACAATCAAACGCTGGAGCGTCGACCCCTTGGCCCGCGCGCTTGTAGTGATTTGGACAATGTGTCTGTTTCTTGCCTTTGGCCGCACTACATTCGGTGTGCTGGTCACTGTGGTTCCTGGCTCAGGCGATCTCTTTTTTCGCCGCTTCCTAATGGGGACTCAACTGGCTGGCATATTCCTTGCGGGGATTGGAAGTGTCGCAGCGGTGAAGGCAGTGCGGAGCGCTGTGTTCTGGATCGCCAATCGGACGAACGACGCCGAGCGCTACCGGCAGATTGGCATGATTGTCCTGGCAGGTATGGCTGCCGCCCTCATCGCTCTCGCCATCGTGCCCACCGTGGTCCAAGTTGGGCGATTCGATGCACGTGATTCAGCGGCCATACATGCCCAGCATGCTGATGAGACTTTACAGGCTCCGCAGATCGCGCCATTGATTAGGTATGTCAAGAGTAACGGTGGAGGAAGAACCTACGCTGGCCTCCCCAACAACTGGGGTTCGTCCTTCAAGGTCGGAATGGTTCCAGTGTTCAAATACTTGGAGAGCCAGGATGTTGACGAAGTTGGCTACACGTTGCGCACCGCCTCGCTCATGACGGATCCCGAGTACTATTTTGACCAGTCGCATCCAGGTGATTACACGCTCTTCGGAGTTCGGTATCTCATCCTACCATCAGGTATGTTGCCGCCTACGCCCGCGACGCAACTCATGCGCCGCGGACCGTTCAGGCTCTGGGAGATCAAGACAAACGGATACTTCGACATTGTTGAAACTGTTGGCATTGTAAGAGAAGATCGATCCAATATTGCCACCAGATCGATGATCATCTTGCATTCAGGACTTACTCTCCACCATGAGGGTTTGAGTGTGGCTTACGCCGGGTCTCCTGCCACTGCATCAATAGCCCATAATGCGTTGGATATGTCCTCTTCAAATGGCGCGCCGGGCACTGTCTCACATGAGTCTTTTGATCTCGCAAAGGGAGCTGCAGTCGGAGTCGTTCACCTTTCGCGGCCTGGTGTCGTAGTCCTTTCTGCTTCTTACGATCCAGGCTGGCATGTAACGGTCGATGGCCGAGCTGAGCATACGCAGATGCTTGCGCCCGCTGTGGTTGGCGTGGCCGTCAGTAGTGGGATTCATCGAGTGGTCTTCACCTATCGAGGATTTGGCTATTACCCTGAGTTGGCGATCCTCGGAATCGTCTCTCTGCTCGTGCTTTTCGGCCTGACTCGAAATCGGCGGTCGACGAAACGGTGACCGCGGCCGGAGTCCGATAACTGGCGCCACCCGACCATGCGGCGGCTCCCAGGGTCGAGCACGCTGGACAGGTAGAGCCAGGGCGATTTCAAGCGGTCAGCGCAACGACATGCCCACGGGACCGGACCGTTCGCGAAGCTCCGGATTCCTCCCCTGCCCAACGAGCCTGGGCTCTAGATCTGGGAAGGGGACTGCGAGGTCGTCTGTGTCGGTCAGACCCGAACGCCGCTCAGTGTGCGGCTCGGGTCGCAGGGATACTCGACGACCAAACGCCCCCGCGTCTTGCAACTTCCGATCAGGAGCCGACTGGCCCGGCCATGCCCGCCGGATTCTTCTATTCCGACCCGAAACGCGAGTCTCCCACTTCGGATTGCTCCGCAACCTCCTAGTGAAGGATCTCGACGTACCCGTCCGTTCCATTGACCCGGATCCGCTACCGATCGCGGATCCGCCGGGTGGCTTGCTCCACGCCCACGACGGCCGGCAAACCGTACTCCCGTGCGATCACTGCGCCATGGGTCATCAGGCCCCCCACTTCCGTCACTAATCCCGTGATCGCGACGAACACAGGCGTCCAGCTGGGGTCCGTGTAGGCCGTGACCAGGATGTCACCCGCTTCGAGATCGGCCTCCGCCATGTCATGGATGACGCGCGCCCGCCCCTCGATGATCCCGGCGGAAACCGGTAAGCCGACGAGCGCACCGGTCGGCACGTCGTCGCGTCGGTACGCCCTTGCGACGACCTCGCCATCCGACGTGAGCACCCGGGGCGGCGTCAGCGCTTGATAGGACCTGAACCCGTCCTTGCGCTGGAAGAGGAGTTGATCATCCACGTGGTTCGTACGCACGACGTCGTGGAGCTCCTGGAACGTGAGGTAGAAGATGTCCTCCTCCTCTCGAAGTACATGGGCCCGCACGAGGCGCCCGGCCTCTTCCAGCAAGGCCTGCTTGTAGACGAAGTAGCGGCTGACCATGCCGTACTTTGGATACTCCCGGTACCCCATGAAGGTCCGGACTCGGTCGATCATCCGCTTGGCCTCTTCGGCTTTCTGCTTTCCGTCCGGCAAGGACCGCAAGCGCTCCAGCAGTTCCTGTTCCTTCGTCCAGGCCTCCTGCCGTCCGTGCTCGAAGCGCCGCTCGCCCGCGCCCGGCTCGAAGTTCTTGATGTTGCCGAGGATCACGGGCACGAGCGTGGTGGGTCGTTCGCTCCAACGCGGCGTCGTGATATCGATCTCACCGACGCAGCGCATGCCGTACTTGTCGAGGAAGGCCAGAATGGCGTCCCGCGCTTCCCGCCCGCCCGCAACCTTGGTCATGTCGTCCAGGAAGCCGTCGTCCTCGACGTGTTGCAGAAGATCCACCACCTCCGGATGCGGGCGGATCGCGTCCGCTACGTCCAGGAGCGCCAGACCCATCTCCGACGTGACGTTGTGGGGAACGGACTGTGTGAGCGTGTCCGCCGCGTTCTTCTCGCCCAGCCACTCCTGCAGCTGCTCGTTGAGCCACCACGTGGCCTGCATTGCCGCCATGATCACCTGATGGCTCTGTGGATCGAACAGATTCCGCTTCAGCTCCTGGACGTCCGCCAGAATGAAGTCGAGCAGCTCGGATCCGGACTTCGTCCGGATGTCGCCCTTCAACATGGCGATGGAGGCCAGGCCGCGCTCGATCAGCTCGGTGACGATGTTCGGATCGGTCTCGATCGGGGCAGGCGCGCCGCCACCCGGCGTCACGCCTGGACCTTCGTTCGGGAGCGACGGGATGAAGTCACCGCGTTCGAGGATGCTCTGCAGCGCGTCCCCGATCAGCGGATCGGATTTCCCCAGCCCGAGTCCTTCCTCGGCGCAGGCCTTTGGCGGTACGGCGCCATCCCACCTGGGACAGCAACAAAAGACCGGTGGACACCCGCTACGCGTTTGACGGATCCGACTACCAAACCCCGCTTGGATCCCAAGTGCCTAATTTCGCCACACCAGTCCACATCCGGTTGGCCCGGTGCAACGTGCTGGTTGGCCAGATCGGGCAGGGATGGGGCGTGTTCTGCCTGGATCGTGGTGCGGATCCGCCTCCGCTCGGTGACCCCCACGACATCGTGCTCCCGCATCGGGCACTCGACGCGCGTGTGGTTGACGCAGCATCTGTATTGCCGCAGCGTATGTGTCACCCGCGGTGGCCACAGATCGAGGTGGATTCGCCGTGGACGTCCCTGATCCGGTTGATCAGGTGGGTTCTCAGCGGAGACGTGCCGGTAGCAACTCACCTCCCGAGTCACGCCCCGAGCGCTGGCGAGAGCCATCTCATGGCCTTTGTGAGTGCCGACCCGGGTTCGATTGCTCTTCACGGGGCGAAGCGGTGCTCCGATGCGTCCCCGGACCCCGTCAACGGCTTTTCGGACGGCCCGTACGACGTGCGACCTCCCCCAAGTCCACATCTGCGACCTGAGGCAGGTCGCCGTGACCATGGCGGCAACGACTGGCGCCTCAACAAAGGAACTGATGCGGCGGGGCGGTCACGCGTCCCCGGCAGCCGCTCTTCGCTGTCAGCACGGGACGGGCGACCGTGACCGGGCAGTCGCAGTGGCGTTGGAGAAGCTCGCCAAGGAGGTCGATATGGTCCCCATCGAGCGTGTGCAAACGCGATCCGTTCGCGCCCGTAACGCGCCCACCGGTGGTCGAGAGGTTGAGATCACCCCGCCTGAACTGGCCCTGGCGCCCCCGGCAGGAGTCGAACCCGCAACCTGATGGGTAGAAACCACCTGCTCTATCCAGTTGAGCTACAGGGGCCAACCCGGGGAGGTTACTGGGATTGCTCAGACCTCCGCCGGTCTGTGCCACACTAGAGGCTCCTTGGTGGCCGTAGCTCAGTTTGGTCAGAGCGCCGGGATGTGGCCCCGGAGGTCGCGGGTTCGAACCCCGTCGGCCACCCTGTTGTCCCCGGTGACGCGACCACGAAACTTGCGCTGCCAGGGGACCGAGATTTTGCATGCAGGCGCCTCTAGCTCAACGGCAGAGCAACGGACTCTTAATCCGCAGGTTCCGGGTTCAAATCCCGGGGGGCGCACCAGGTAGGGAGTAGTTTCCGGAGCTGGGACCGGAAGGGATATCCCATAAACATCCCATAATCAGGTACGATGGGGACCATGAAGGGTTCCAAGCGGATTCTGAGGGGACGGGGCAAGAGCGCCGTCTACGAGCTGAGAGTGTCGACCGGGCGCGATCCAGTCACGGGAAAGTACGCCTACACGTCGCGCACCTGGCCGGGGTACGCCGCCGATGACCCCGAGGTCACCACCGCTGACAAGGCCCTGGCGAAGCTGGTCAAAGAGCTGGAGGGCAACCGAAGCGGTAGGACGGCCGGCGCCGGCATCACTGTCGACCAGTTGCTCACGAAGTGGCTGAAGCAGATCACGAGCGAGGGTCGCTCCCCCACCACGCTCCGGGAGTACCGGCGACTGATCGACAAGCGCATTAGCCCGGCCCTCGGCTCTATGCCGGCCAGGAAGGTCACCGCCCTCGAGCTGGACGAGTTCTACCAGGGCCTCACCGACGAAGGGCTCGCCCCAGCATCGGTGCGCCAGGTGCATGCCATCCTCCGGGCCGGCTTCCGCCAGGGCGTCAAGTGGCGCTACCTGACCTCGAATCCTGCCACCGATGCCAGCCCGGCCAAGTTGGTCAGCAAGCCCAGCACCGTGCCCTCGGTGGCAGAGGTTCAGAAGATGATCGCCGCCGCCGACGCTGACGATCCCGACATGGCCACGTTCATCGCTCTGGCGGCGGTTACCGGGGCGCGACGGGGTGAGTTGTGCGGTCTGCGGTGGGGCGACGTTGACTGGAGCGGCCACACCTTGACCGTCGAGCGGTCGGTGGCCACCATGGGCCGGGGCCAGCTCATCACGAAGGACACAAAGACCCATGCGGCACGCCGCCTGGCCCTCGATGAGTTCGGAGAGACAACC
>JADGOE010000097.1 GCA_017883135.1 Acidimicrobiales bacterium | reverse complement strand
GCTATCCGAGCGGACCCACGTACCTGACGTAGGCCGCGACCCAATCGGCGGCCTCTGACTGCTGGGCTGATACGAGCGAGAGCGCCCCGCTGCAGACGAGGTCGTGCAGTTTGTTCTCGAGTCTGTCCTTGACCTTGGCGCCGTAGGGTCCTGCAAGCGGCTCGGGCCACAGGTCTGCCGCAGAGTTGGCTGCCCCTCCGACCTCGAGGCTCACCAGGTGGTCATACTCGTAGCCGCTGGTCGATCCCGTCTGCCCATAGGCGGCCATCGCTCCCAACTTCTCGGGATAGGTCACCGACTCGGGTGGTCGGATGCTCGATGTGTAGCCTGATATGCAGATGGTGCTCTGGATGGTGTCCTGGGTCACTGCGGGGTTGGTCGACCCGGGCGTGCAGCTCGCGTCGGGCAGCGCTGGCTGGCCTGCATAGGCGACATACCTGCACGGGGAAGACTGGTTGCCAAACCCGCTGGACGCCGCCAGCGCGTGCGTGGCCGGTGGGATGCTCGCGGTTGCCACCGTGGTCGGCGGCACGGCAGCCGTGGTCGACGTCGTTGACGCCGTCGTTGGCACCGTCGTTGTGGTCGACACCGATGACGGAGCCGTGGTCGAGGAGGGACCCGTGGATGACGGCGAGCATGCGGCCAGAACCATGCCCAGAACCAACGGCGAGAGAGCTCTGTCGAGCCTCACTTCCGCCGTGCTCCCTGTTGCCCGTTCACCTTCTCGACCACACGCACTGGTTCATTGATCACGCATGCTACCGACGAACTCCAAGTGCGCCGGAGGTGCCCGAGGTACAGGCGGTGACTACGGCACGCGACGATATGCAAAGTGTGCCTTGACGGACTCGTCCGTGGGGGTGTTGCCGTTCTCGTCGGTCTCTTCGAGCAGGGCGAACTTGGGTTCCAGGGCGCCTTTGACCCGTTCCAGACTCACACCGAGTTCACCGATCACTTCGTGGTGAAGGTCGAACCGGGAGCTGCCCACGTGCTCGAAGATCCGAATGTCCCACTGCGATGTCAGATCTGGTGATTCGTCCTCTGCGAATGACACGTCCATGATCAGCACGCCACTGTCGAAGTCGTCCACCCACGGTGGCTCGTCGCCCAGACGACGTATTTCGCCCAGAGTGTTGACATCGAAGACGAACAACCCCCCATCCACCAGGTGCTCGTGGACCGCGTCGAACATCGACTGCCATGCGTCGAAGGTCAAGAGATGGTTCAGGCTGTCGAAGACGCTGATCACCACATCGAATCGCTCGCCGAGCGAAAAGCACTGCATGTCCCCTTCCAGCAAACGGGCGCCGGGGACCTTCCCCCTGGCGACCTCGAGCATCCCGGTCGAGCGGTCCAGGCCTGTCAACGAGGTCGGGCTCGTGAGTCGCGCGAGGATCGATCCGGTGCCGCAGCCGAGCTCAAGTAGGGAAGTCGCAGCAGGAAGGTACCGATCGATGCATCCACTGACGTAGTCAGCCCTGGGGCCCGGGTCGTCCATTGCTGCGTCGTAGAACCTGGAGAAGCGGTCGTACTCTGGCATTGATCAACCGTGCCACATCGCACCCTCTGATGGCAGCGCCACATGCACCGAATGGCCTCGGAACCGAGCCGGCCCGACGTGCGGCCCATTCCGTGGTCGTCGATCCGGCGGAAGTCCGCCATCCAGCGACCTGTCGTCCCGACGGAATGGCCGGTAACGCTCTTCCCTCTCATCCCAACCCCGATGCCGCGGCGCCAGGTGCCAGAGCCGTCGATGCAGGCGCTCGGGACATGGAAGCGATCAATGGCTCCGGTGATCCTCGGAGGGAACGATCGGCAACACCCGCGGGGACTGGCACACCTTGGGCCGGGTCGCTCAGGAACCCTTCTACGAATTAAGATCCGCTGGGGGTGAGTATCCGACACCAGTCTCTCGTGCTGAGCGGTCCAATTCTGACTCGATGTCACCCCAGTCCATGCTGTCATCCTGGCCCGAGGCGTCCGCCCAGAACTCGTCGAACGCGTAGGCGTCGGCTTGGTAGACGGTAACCTCGGTGATCTTCCCGTGGTGGACCTCGAATTCGACCGCGGCGACCGTATCCAAGACCTTTCCATTTCTCGTCGCGGTCTCCCGTTGAAGAACCACCGCCCGCTCCGGCGCACTGAGCACGTCCAAGACTTCGATCTTGAAGGTACCGCCGCTACGTCCTTTCAGCTGCCCGAGGAAGCCAAGTACGGCTTCGGGTCCTTTGTAGTCGCCGGCGAGGCTGCTTCGCCCTGGCTCGTGCCAAACCACGTCGCCCGCCATGACCACACTCAGGAGGTCCAAGTCACCTGAGTCGAAGTCCTGGTACGTCCGCCGCACCAAGGACTTGTACGCATCCTCTGCCATGATGCCAGCCTCCTTCCACCGTCCCCCTGGCACTTCCTCTACTTTGGCTCCTCGCTGACCGGATGCCAAGAGGCGAAAGTCACTGTCTGGGGGGAGCCGACCGAGGTGATCGCACCCAGGAACCGGCGACACCTCGGGGGTGTCAGTGACCGAAGTCGACCCGGATCGCCGTCGATGCCGAGGTGATCACCGGCCGCCCCGCCCCGGACCCGGTGATCACCAGGAGCCCCGCCGTGGCGGAGGTGCGGCGGAGCAGGTACCACCCTCGTGAGTCCGTCCGGGCCGTGCTCACGTCGATGCCGTTCCGCACTGCAGCGACGTCGGCTCCGACCAACGGTCGGCCGGAGCTGTCGCACACCTGGCCCCACGCCACGGCGACGAAGTCCCGGATGGCACCGAGGTCGCTGCTCCCCTCGCCACCGTAGGTGAATCCCTGCGTGTATGCGGAGCCCGTCGGGGAGTTGTCCTTCGCCGTGGGGGTACCTCCCACCGGCTGGATGGCCGTGTCCTCGTTCCACTCGTTCCAAGTGGTGGTGAACACGATCGGTGCGCGGGGGTCGAGGACCGGCTTGGCGATCTGCCAGAGGAAGTTCTGCAACGTGCTCCCTGCCGGTTGGCCGGGCAGCCACCGGCGAGGCTCTGCCGGCTCATCGACTGAGAGCCGGACCCCTCGGGTGTTCTCTCCGGGGGTCACGTCGGGAATCACCGGCACACTTCCGAGAGTGGCTGCGCTGTAGCGGCGATAGAGGCCCGTCTCGTCCTGGACGATGTGGGTCTGACCGGGATACGCGCCGACGAAGTCGTCCGAGGGGGCGAGCAGATCGTTGGCGTCGCCGACGTAGAGCGAGTAGCCGGTGATGGCATCGAACAGCGTGATGCGCGAGACCTGGGGGGTCTGGGTCAACCAGTTGGGTCCGAAGAACGGTGTCTCCGCAGTGGTGCGCCAGTAGACCTCGTCGCCAATGAGGTAGGGGTCGTAGCCGTGTGAAGCCAGCACGCGGCGGGCACCGGAGATCATGCCGCCGACGTCACCGGTCAGCGTCCGAGTGAGGTAGAGGACGACCACGGGACGACCGGCGACCCGCAGGTAGCTCGGATTGGAGAAGTACCTACGGGCGAACTGCAGCAGATTCGCGTCGAACGTCGCTTCCATCTGCGGATTGACCTGCGTCGACTCGAGGCGGGGATCGAACCCGAGGTCCCACGTTTCGTAGAACATGCAGAACTTGATGTCGCCCAGGTTCTTGGCCCTGAGGAAGGCGTCGACGTTCTGGTTCTGCGCCGCTCGGCTGGGCCACCAGTCGAGCGCGAAGAAGCTGACGCCACTGCGCGACGCCTGGGCGATGGCCGCCTCCGCTGTTGACGGGTCGGCCGAGTTCACCTGCGTCGGGTCGGTGCCCTGCGCCGGCACCAGGTGCTGCCTCAGGGTGCCCTGGATGGAGTTGGAGGGGAACCAGTCGGAGTAGTAGGCGCCGACCAGTGGTGACTGGGGCGAGGCCGGTGTCGGCGGGGGATCAGCTGCAGTGGAAGGGGATCGACCCGGGCCAGCCGAAGGCGAACTCGCGGTACTCGCACATCCGGCGGCCAACGAGACCAGCAGCACGAGGAAGAGGTACCGCACGTTCCGCATGCACCTGAGTCTGGCATCGCTCGAGTCGGCGGGCGGCTGCGCCCCCAAAGGTCGAACCAGGGAAATGACCCGGGTGGGGTCGGCCTCGGTCGGTTCGCGGTGCCGGCGCCGGAGAAGGGCGCGCCGAAGGCGAAGTCGCGAACTGGCATGCCCATCCGGCACGGATGCCCGGCTTGATCCGGAGTCGGATCTCGCTGTGGTTTATGAACAGATGCAGACCCGGTGCACCCGGACGTGTGCCGTAGTGCGTGACTTGGCAGGAGGCGGAGCGACGAATGGCAACGGTTACCGATCGGCGACCACCAGAGCGTGCCGGCGACCTGGGCTGGGCACTCCGGATTCGTCCCGCAGTCCGGGAGCACGAGATCACGCAGAGTCGTCGCTTCCTCAGCTGGTGCGGTGAGCTGACCGGTGTGCGGTTTGCCTGTCCCCGGTGCGGCCGGATGAAGGCGGTGTTGCGCAGATGGAGACCTGGCAAATGCCAGCCGATCTACTGGCTCCTCTGCCTGTCGGCAATCGATCGACGTAGCAACATCATGTCTGAGGAAGTCTTCAGGCAGGTGCTGGCCGAAGCACTGAGTCCCGAAGAAGTGTCTCGGGTTCTCGGAGATCGGATCCAGCCACCTGGACGAGCAGCCTTCTGAAGGCGCTTTCTCCGGGGTGCCTGTCCTCGGATAGTCCGCCATATGAAGATCGCGGTGCGTCACCCGCCCGGAGTTCGAGGCACCGGTCACAACACGGTTGTCGCTACTTCCGGTGCCCTTCTGAGGGTTGAGGCGCTTCAGTCCTTCGGTTGGGACGCACCACTTCGGTCACGACGAGCAGTGCCGCTCCCGTCATGGTGATGATGAAGCCGACGACTACGCCATGCTGGTACCAGTTGAAGGAGGGCACCGTCGCCGGGACTTGTTCAGAGACCGGATGCCCGATTCCGCCGATGAAGAGGACGGCAACGAGGATGCCTAGCGTCAGGCATGCCGCGCCCACCCGTTGCAGGACCCTTATCGCCACGCTGCCAGGTTACTGAGAAGTCCTCGAAAGTGAAGTCCCCCCCGTCAAAGGGCAGGCAGCCGGAAGTGTCAAGTCGGCGGGTTTCGCGCGCCGCCATGCACGGGGGCCTGCAGTGATGCCGACCATGTTGCTGCCCAGGCGTCGAGCGGCTTGAGGGCCGAGCCGAGTGCGGTACCGATGTCGCTCAGGACGTACTCGTCCTCATCCGTTCGAGCGACGAGCCCTGATGCTGTGAGTTCGCGGAGCCGGTCATAGAGGACACTCGAAGACATACCGTCGCACTTGGCTCGAAGCGCTCGTGCCCCTGTCGGCCCGTCGCGAAGTTCCCACAAGATGCGAAGGGCCCAGCGCCTCCCCAGGAGATCCATCGCTGCCATGAGGGGACGACCCGTGGTCGATCCTCGTACGTCCTGCCCAGGCCTCGGGGGCGACCGACCGACCATGTGACTCCTCCTCGACGCCGTTTGCGTTTTGATCTTCGAAACATTACCGTGAACAGCGTTTCGGAATCCAAAACGCCAGGAGGCACCCATGCCGAGGATCAGTCCAGTCCAACCCCCCTTCGAAGGCGAAGTTGCGGAACGCCTGGCGGCGATGATGCCAGCAGGTGTTCCGCCCATCCTGCTCTTCCGTACGTTCGTCCAGAACCTGCCGATGGCCAAGGCAATGGGCACGTGGGGGAGCTACGAGCTGAGCAAGCGGCTGTCTCTGTCGATGCGTGATCGGGAAATCGTCATCGACAGAACGTGCGCCCGATGCCGGTGCGAATACGAGTGGGGTGTACACGTCGCCTTCTTCGCTGATCGGGTTGGGCTGAATGCTCCGCAGGTCACTTCACTCACACACGGGACACCGTCGGATCCATGCTGGTTCGACGGCAGGGATCGGGTCCTGATCGAGGTCGCTGACTCACTGCATGACACTTCACAAATCGATGACGAGCTGTGGGCGAGACTCTCCGCCGAACTGACCGATGCAGAGATACTGGACGTGCTTATGCTGTGCGGCTGGTACCACGCAATCAGCTTTGCTGCGAACGGAGTGGGACTAGAGCTCGAGGACGGTTCCCCTCGGTTTGGTGATGTGCTCTAGGTCCAGGCGACCCGCCCGCTTCGGTGTTTGGGAGCTTCTGCGGCCCCAGACTCAGGGATCGCCTTACCCAGTGTGAACCCGTTGAACAGCGAATAGACCAGTTTCGGGAATACCGCAGCCGCGTCAGCTCACAGAATCCCATCAATCTGTGAGAGTGCTGCCGTCGTTCCTTCCTCTGCTCCCATCGAGAGGACCTTCTCCATGACTTCCACTGAGGGGAACAACGTTTCGATGGCCATTCGAGTGTTGCCCACTTGGAGCTCGCTGAGGGTGATCCGAGTGATCGTGACCGGCATGTCCGGATCGGGAACGCCGGCGCCGTCAGCGAACCCGTCCTCGAACTCGAGTCGGCGGGGTGCATCAACGACGAGGATGCGCCACCAGCCGTGGTACTGATCGCCATCCGGCCCCGTCATGAAGTAGGTGACGCTTCCTCCAGGGCTGAATGCGTGTTCGACAATGGTCGCGGGATGGGTCGGTGGCCCCCACCAGCGCTCCAGTTGGCGTGGGTCCTCCCACATCTGCCACATACGTTTGATGGGTGCAGCGAATTCTGAGGTGATGGTCATCGTGAGCGCGTCGGGGTCTTTGTGGACGTTCGTGACGGTCATTCGTTGGCTCCTTCCCTCGGGTCGTCGGCGAGAACCTCGCCGAACTGGCTCATGCGGCTACGCCAAAGCACTTCGAGCCGATCGAGCAAGCCAAAGGCATCGCGGACGACTTGGATGTTGCCGCTCACCAATTGCTCTCGCCCCTTTGGTCGCTTGGTCACCAGTTCGGCTCGTTCCAGCACGGTGACGTGCTTTTGGACCGCTGCGAAGCTCATTGGATAGGAGCGGGCTAGGGCAGAGACCGATAGCTCGCTCTGCATGGTGCGAACGATGATGTCTCGGCGAGTGCCGTCCGCAAGGGCGTGAAACACGTCATCCGCTCGCTGTCGCTCTTCTAGTTCTACAACCATATGGTTGTAGAATAGCGTAGACTCGCTGTTGTCGCTAGTGTCCTGACCCCGAAGTTCGGGAGAGAACACACTTCAGGCATCAGAGGTCCCCGCGGTGGCCGCCGAGACCCGGGCGCAGTACCGGGCAAGCGA
>JADGOE010000096.1 GCA_017883135.1 Acidimicrobiales bacterium | reverse complement strand
TTTTCCCTGACGGCCCGTCGGCGCAGCTGTTCAGGTGAGTCCCACTAGATGTCGCCCGGATCCGACCCGCAGGACTGAGACCGGTCGGACGTCGCAGTTTCTAGGCTGCGAGCGCGAGCTGAGGCTCGGCGTTTGTTTTTTGTTCCGGCTCTTTAACGTGGCTCCGGAGACCACGGCTCGCTTCTCCCACCTCGACGACCAGAGTCGAAGCCTGTCACCCCCTGGGGTTTCTCCACCGGTTGAACGGGTTGCTCAGCCGGGCAACCAGTGTATCGCCCGACCGATCTCAGCGGTACGAGCCGGCCTTGGAGGCCGCTCGTGTCTCTCGGGCCGCCTCCCTCCCTGCGTCCCGGGTGGCGATTGCGTGGCGCTTGTCGTACTGGCGCCGTCCTCGAGCCAGAGCCAGATCGACCTTGGCCCGACCGTCTTTGAAGTAGATCGACAACGGCACCATGGTCAGCGACTGCTGCATGGACCGTCCCATCCACTCATCGATCTGCCGGCGATGGAGGAGCAGCTTCCTCCTGCGGTCGGGCTCATGGGCGCCGACCCCATTGGCCTGGGCGTAGGGAGGGACGTGGACGCCGAACAACCACATCTCGCCGTCGATGATGCGGGCATAGGAGTCCTGCAGCGCGATCCGTCCGGCCCGCAAGGACTTGACCTCGGAGCCCTGCAGGACGATGCCGCACTCGGTGGTGTCGATGATCTCGTAGTCATGTCGGGCGCGACGGTTGGAGGCAACCACGCGGTTTGCCTCGCGGTCGGCCTGTTTGCCGGAACCCTTGGCGGCCCCTCCACCCCCGGCGCTCGTGGCCGCACTCTTCTTCTTTGCTGCTGCCATACCCCTCGGACGGTAGTCGCCCGACGGTGGGACCGGTGTCGCACCGCTGTCATCCCGGCGTCCTCTAGCGTGGGCCCGATCATGCTGTCTCTACCCAGATCAGTCCACGACCGGATGGTGGCCCACTGTCTGACCGGGCTGCCCGACGAAGCGTGCGGTCTGCTCGGTGGCGACCCCGGCACGGCTGAGGCGGTCACCTGCTACCCGATGAGGAACCTGGCGCACTCGGCCAAGCTGTACACGGTCGACCCGCAGGAGCATCTGCGCGCCGATCGCGATGCCGAGGCTGCCGGCAACTCGATCATCGGGGTGTTCCACTCCCATACCCACACCGAGGCCTACCCTTCGCCGACCGATGTGGACCAGGCCCCTGACCCGGAATGGCATTACGTGGTGGTCTCGCTGCGCGACACCCAGCCCGTGGTGCGCAGTTACCGCATCGTCGACGGTCTGATCACCGAGGAACCCATCCGGCTGCAGCACCAGTAGAATCCCAAGTGGACCGGTCAACTTTGCCCACAGGGTCCTGATCGGGCGCAGGTCCGGTGCGATCCGGCACCGCCTTGCGGCAGGCGCCCGAGTCCCGATCATCCAGTAACCGAACCAGATATCCGGTGTCCGCGACCGGACCATCGGAACCAAGAGGAGCGCCCGTGCCCGTCCGAGTCAACCTGCCGACAGTGCTTCGGTCACACGCCGGGGGGACCAAGAGCGTGTCTGTCGATGGATCGACAGTCGGTGATGCCCTTCGGGCCCTCGAGGCGGAGTACCCCGCCCTGGTCGGGCAAGTGATCAACGAGGACGGCACGCTGCACAAGTTCGTGAACGTCTACCTGAACGACGACGATGTCCGGTACCTCTCTGCCCTCGACACCCCGGTCACCGATGCGGATGAGCTGTCGATCCTGCCCGCCGTCGCCGGCGGGGCAGCGGGCGGCTCGGTGCTCCCCTCGCGATGACGGCGTACGGCTCCGTACTGGAGCTGATCGGCAACACCCCGATGGTGGATATCAGCGAGCTGAGTCCCAATCCCGACGTGCGCATCCTGATCAAGCTCGAAGGGCAGAACCCCGGGGGTTCGGTCAAGGACCGGATCGCCCTGTCGATGATCGAGGAAGCCGAAGAGGACGGCATCTTGAAGCCGGGCCAGACGCTGATCGAACCGTCGTCTGGCAATACCGGTATCGGCATGGCGCTGATCTGCCGGGTGAAGGGGTATCACCTGAAGGTGGTGCTGGCCACCAACGTCTCCGTCGAGCGACGCCAGCTGCTCGAGGTGTGGGGGGCAGAGATCATCGAATCGCCGGGGGCGGAGGGCTCCAACGGCGCCGTCAGGAGGGCGCAGGCCTTGGCCGCCGAGCACCCGGAGTGGGTCTTCCTCTACCAGTACGCCAATCCGGCCAACCCGAAGGCGCACTACGAGGGCACCGGTCCGGAGATCTGGCGTGACTGCCCGGAAATCACCCACTTCGTCGCCGGGCTGGGTACGTCGGGCACGCTGCTCGGCGTCGGTCGCTACCTGAAAGAGAAGAACCCCGACATCAAGGTGTGGGCCATCGAGCCGCCTGCCGGTGAGTTGGTCGACGGGCTGCGCAATCTCGATGACGGGTACATCCCGCCCATCTTCGTTGACAACGGTGGCGCCGGACTGCTCGACGGGAGGCGCATCGTCCGCCCGCGCGAATCGATCGAGTGGACCCGCCGGCTCACCGACGTGGGAATCCTTGCCGGACTCTCGACGGGTGCCTCCCTTGCCGGAGCGGTCAAGGTGGCGGCCACGATCGAGTCTGGGACCGTCGTGGTGATCTCTGCCGACGGTGGGTGGAAGTACCTGTCTACCGGCGCGTGGACCGACGACCTCGACATCGTCGAAGAGCGCGCCAGGCGGATCACGTACTTCTAGACGGCCACGCCCTCCTGCCCACGGAACAGGGGGGCTCGAACAACGCTGTGCTTGCGGCTCACGGTGCTAGCGCGTCCCTCTGTGCACCGAGGGCTCGGCCAGAGGTTCCCAAGGTCGATCCTGTTCGTCGATCGACCGGTCGGCGACTCCACCGCGCTGGGCGGACGAGGTGAGCCCGAGGGCCTCCCTCCCGGGCCACGCACAGGCCAACCCGATGGCCAACAGAGCAACCATCGGGGTCCAGTAGCCCCACTCGGAGAACCGGTGGAACGCCACCACCGTGGCCACCATTGCGGTCATGAACGAGCCGACCAGCCACGTCGTGCGGTCGCGCGCTGCAGCGACCACGACGATCAACGCCAGAGGTGGTCCCAGGTAGAAGGAGACCATCACCGATTCGAAGGCGCACCGAAGGCTGAGGGCCAGTGCGCACATCCACAGCAGTCCGACCACCGACGGCCGCCTCCGGCAGGCCACGAGGCCCAGTCCCACCGCCGCCAGCACGGCCAGCATCCGGCCCGGGCCGGCTCCGACCGAGTTGCCAGTCAGCCGAGGGGCGAGGGCGAGCCACGGCGTGGCGTGGTCGAGCTTGGGGAAGTTTGCCTGGTGGAGAATGACCTTCGAGGTGGCGCGCCACTCGGACAGCAGGGGAGGGGCCAGTAGGACCACGGTGGGGATCGCCCCGTAGAGGCAGACCCGCAGTCGTTGTCCTCGAGGTGTTCTCGAGAAGGCCAGGGGGAACATGAGGAGGACCAGGGGTTGGACCACCACGGCCGCACCCCACAGCCACCCGGACGCGCTCCACCGTCCCCGAAACGCCGCCAGTAGGGTGTACAGGGCCAGAGCCAGGGCCAGGGTGTCCTCGGGGTGCCCCCAGATGGTCAGGACCTGGAAGATGACTGCCGCCTCCATCCAGCAGAGGACGACCCGGAGCCTGTGGCCCACGCCGAGCTCTTCGGCCATCGCATCGAAGGCCACCAGGCACGAGGAACCGAGCGCGAGCACGGCGGGTCCGAGGATCAGCCACGAGGTCGGGTGGGCCAGCAGGACAGGCGTGATCGACTCGCTCAAGCCGAACGCGCCGGACAGCATGGCCACCGGTGCCAGCAGTACGGCGATCCCCGGCAAGGTGACGAGCTGGGTGTCTCTTCCGTAGACCCCTCGGAGGTCGCCCCAGCCGACCCAGTGAGCGGCGCGAAACGTGGACCAGACGTCACCGGGGATGAGCCACACGTGGACGTGATGGAGGACGGGCTCCCACCAGAGCGAGTAGGCCATCGACGCCACGACGAAGGTAGCCATGGCCGCCAAGGGCCAGGCCCGTCTCCTCATCCGGCGGAGGAGACGGCGGCCGGCCCCTGCTGGGGAGTTCGCGTCGCTCCGGCCGGCCATCGAGCGACAGCGTACCGCCGCGACCTGGTGGATTCGGGCACCCAGGCGTGGTCCGAGGCCGCCTAGCCTCTTGTGGTGGCCGCTCTTCCCACAGCTGGCAACGTCGGGCCGATCGCCACTGGCGGGCAGCGCTGCCTGTCCCTGACCGTCCTCGGGTGTGACGGGAGTTGGACCGGACCCGGTGGTGCCGGCAGCGGGTACCTGGTGACCGCGGGCGACACCTGCCTGGTGGTCGACACCGGACCGGGCACGTTCGCCAATCTGCAGCGCCACATCGACCCTGCTTCGATCGACGCGGTGATCATCACCCACCACCACCCTGACCACTGGACCGATCTCTACGCCATCGACACCCATGCACGGTTCGCCCTGCATGGCCGGTCGATGCCGCTGTTCGCTCCGGTAGGCCTGGGCGGGCGTGCCCAGCTGGACCGGACTCCCACCTTTGACCTGCAGGCGGTGACCGACGGGGACACGGTCCGGATCGGGGACCTGGCCTGTCGGTTCTGCCGCACGGATCACAGCTTCGAGACCCTGGCGGTCCGCATCGACGGTGCAGGCCGAACGCTGGGCTACTCTGCCGACTCGGGTCCCGGTTGGTCCCTTTCCCGGCTCGGGACCGGTCTCGACCTCGTCCTGTGCGAGGCGACCTACACCTCCGAGCACGAAGGAACCGCAGGACACATGAGTGGACGCCAGGCAGGGGAGCAGGCCCGTGGTGCGGGCGCCCGAAGACTGGCGATCACCCACCGTTGGCCAACGATCGACGCCGTTGCGGTGGCTTCGGAAGCCGAGGCGGCGTTCGGAGGCCCGGTGGAACAGGCATCGATCGGAAAGGAGTTCGTACTGTGAGTGAGGGAACGATTGCCCGGAGGACCACCGGCCGAGCAGATGGCCGGGCCACCGATCAACTGCGGCCGGCCGGCTTCGAGCGCGACTTCACGGTGTTCGCGCCGGGGTCGGTGTTGGTGTCGATGGGCCGGACCAAAGTGCTGTGCACGGCCTCGGTGGAAGAGCGGGTGCCGCCGTGGATGCGGGGCAGCGGCAAAGGGTGGGTGACCGCCGAGTACTCGCTGCTCCCGGGTTCGACGGGCGAGCGGGTGGCCCGCGAGGCCGCCAAGGGCAGACAGTCGGGCAGGACCCAGGAGATCCAGCGGCTGATCGGGCGATCGCTGCGATCGGTGTGCGACATGGTTGCGCTGGGCGAGGTGCAGGTCACCGTGGACTGCGATGTGCTGCAAGCCGACGGCGGCACTCGGACGGCTGCGATCTGCGGTGCCTACGTCGCGCTGCACGATGCTCTGGGTCGGCTGGTCCAGAAGGGGACGCTGCGGGCCAACCCGCTTACCGAGGCAGTGGCAGCGGTGTCGGTGGGTGTGGTCGACGGGGTGTGCATGCTGGACCTGCCCTACGAGGAGGACAGCCGGGCCGAGGTGGACATGAACGTGGTGATGACCTCGTCCGGCCGGTTCATCGAGGTCCAAGGGACGGCGGAGGGGATGCCCTTCACCAAGGGCGAGCTCGACGAGATGCTCAGCCTGGCCGAGCACGGGATCGCCCAGCTCCTCGACCTTCAGGTCGCGACCTTGGTCGAGCCCCCGTCCCCGCGGTGACCGTGGCGGCGCTGCGACTGGTGGTGGCCAGTGCCAACCCGGACAAGGCGGCGGAGATCGTCGCCATCCTCGAGAGCGTCCCGGGTCTGGAGCTGGTGCCTCGCCCGGCGTCGGCCCGCGACGTCGAGGAGTCAGGCGACACCCTGATCGACAATGCGCGGCTGAAGGCCCGGGCCCTGGTCGAGGTGACCGGAGTGGCCGCGGTGGCCGACGACACCGGTCTCGAGGTCGACGCGCTGGGAGGCGCCCCGGGGGTCTATTCGGCCCGGTTCGCGGGCGAACATGCCTCCTATGCCGACAATGTGGCGAAGTTGCTCGACGAGCTGGAGAAGGTGGGGGCTATAGCGGCCGAGCAGCGGTCGGCCAGCTTTCGCTGCGTGGCCCTGGTGGCCTATCCGGACGGCAGCGAGGTGTCGGTCGACGGGAAGGTGACCGGTACCATCACCCGAGCGCCACTCGGCGAGTCGGGCTTCGGCTATGACCCGGTCTTCGCCCCCGACGGTTATGGCGGGCGCACGTTCGCAGAGATGAGCCCGGCGGAGAAGCACGAGGCTTCCCATCGGGGCAAGGCCTTCGGGGCCCTTGCTGCGCGCTTGACCGCCGGGTCGGACTCCTCCCGCCATCGGTGACCAGCAACTAGCGTCTTTTCCCAAGTGATCAGGAGGGCATGAGTGAGCGACGTAGCGCAGGGACCCGGTTGGTGGCAGGCTTCCGACGGAAAGTGGTACTCGCCCGAGCAGGTGCCCGGTGGGACCACCACGGAAGCATCGACGGGGACACCTGGCGTTCCCGACAGTTCGGGGGTGCCGTCGATCCCTGTTCCAGGCCCGGCCGGAGCCCCAGGTGGCTTCGGTCCGCCCCCGGCCCCGGCCTACGGACCTCCGCCTGCTCCTCCCGGCTTCGGTCCGCCCGTAACTCCGGGCTACGGCCCTCCACCGGGTCCCGCCGGCTTCGGTCCGCCCCCGATGGCCCCTGGGTACATGCCACCGGGTGATGCCGGCTATGGCTACCCCGCGGTCGGAGCGCCCTACGGCTACGTGACCGAGCCCAAGACCAACGGCCTGGCCATCGCCTCCCTGGTTTGCTCCTTCTTCTTCTGGTTGTACGGGATCGGAGCAGTGTTGTCCATCGTGTTCGGGTTCGTCGCCCGATCCCAGATCAAACGGTCGGCGGGCATGCAGCGCGGCGGTGGGATGGCCCTGGCCGGAATCATCATCGGGTTCGCCGGCATCGTCCTCGGGGTGATCCTGATCATCGTCATCGTCGTCGCAGTGAACCACTGCCAGCAGAACGGCACCTGCACGATCACCACCAACACCTGAGGCACCGAGCGGCAACACCCCGGATGGAGGCCTCGGCCGGTCCCGGGCACGGGGCGCCGATGGACTAAGCCTGGATCCACGTGCGTCCAGCAGCTCGGACGCCATGAGCACAAGGGAGTGATCATGACGTAACCGAGCGCAAGCTCTCGTCAGCCAGCCGGTG
>JADGOE010000048.1 GCA_017883135.1 Acidimicrobiales bacterium | reverse complement strand
GTCCGGGCCGCCCAAAAGGGACCCGAAGACCGCCCAGAACCCGCTATCCAGCGGTCAAAAAGGCCGCTTGAGCTGGTTCCCAGGGTTTAATTGCAAGCTGAGGATGCGCGCCGAGGAGGCGAACGCCTCCGCACACCCGGCGACGGGCCACTGGTGGCCGCATTTCGGGCCCGTGGCCAACGTGCCGGCGACGGCAGCCAGATCGGGTGCAGTTCCACCGGCCCGTGGAGCCATGGGGCCTTCGGCTACCATTGCAGGGTCGTGATCAGTGGTCCCGTGGCATGCACCGATGGTGGGTCCGGGCCGATCGGGACTCGCACGCCGGCAACAGGCGTCGTGCCCACCAACCCCGGCTCCCTCCCACGGCCGGCAACAGCGAAGGAGCCACCATGACCAGCGAACAGGGCCGACCCGACTTCAAGATCGCGGACATCACGCTGGCCGGGTTCGGCCGCTTGGAGATCGAACTGGCCGAGCACGAGATGCCTGGCTTGATGGCCATGCGGACCGAGCACGGGGCAGCGCAGCCCCTCCGCGGCGCGCGGATCACCGGATCCCTGCACATGACCATCCAGACCGCGGTCCTCATCGAGACCCTCACCGCCCTGGGGGCCGAGGTCCGCTGGGCGAGCTGCAACATCTTCTCCACTCAGGACCATGCGGCGGCCGCGGTGGCGGTCGGCCCCGACGGAACCGTCGATGACCCACAGGGTGTGCCGGTCTTCGCCTGGAAGGGAGAGTCCCTCGAGGAGTACTGGTGGTGCACCGAGCAGGCGATGCTGTGGCCCGGCGAGGGACCGACCATGATCCTCGACGACGGCGGTGACGCCACCCTCCTCGTGCACAAGGGTGTCGAGTTCGAGAAGGCGGGCGCGGTTCCCGACCCGTCCACCGCGGACTCCGAGGAGTACGGCGTGGTCCTCGAGGTCTTGACCCGCAGCGTGGCCGAGGATCCCACCCGCTGGACCACCATCTCCAACGGGCTCAAGGGAGTCTCCGAGGAGACGACCACCGGCGTGCATCGACTGAACGAGATGGAGCAGAGGGGCGAGCTGCTGTTCCCCGCCATCAATGTCAACGATGCGGTGACCAAGTCGAAATTCGACAACAAGTACGGATGCCGCCATTCGCTGATCGACGGGATCAACCGGGCCACCGATGTGCTCATGGGCGGCAAGGTCGCGGTGGTGTGCGGGTTCGGTGATGTGGGCAAGGGGTGCGCGGACTCCCTGCGCGGCCAGGGCGCCCGGGTGGTGGTGACGGAGATCGACCCGATCTGCGCCCTCCAGGCCGCCATGGAGGGGTACCAGGTGGCCACCCTCGAGGACGTGGTGGGCACCGCCGACATCTTCGTCACCACCACCGGCAACAAGGATGTGATCACCGCCGACCACATGAAGCAGATGAAGCACCAGGCCATCGTGGGCAACATCGGCCACTTCGACAACGAGATCGACATGGCCGGATTGATGGCCATTGACGGCATCGAGCGGGTCAACATCAAGCCCCAGGTCGACAAGTGGGTCTTCTCCGACGGCCACGCGGTGATCGTCCTCTCCGAGGGTCGCCTGCTCAACCTCGGCAACGCCACCGGTCACCCGAGCTTCGTGATGTCCAACTCCTTCACCAACCAGACCATGGCCCAGATGGAGCTGTTCAACAACGCCGGCGACTACGAGAACAGGGTGTATGTGCTGCCCAAGCACCTCGACGAGAAGGTGGCCCGCCTCCACCTCGATGCACTGGGCGTGCGGCTGACCACCCTCTCGGCGGAGCAGGCCGAGTACATCGGCGTGTCCGTGGATGGCCCGTACAAGCCCGACACCTACCGCTACTGAGCCGGGGTCGCACATCGATCGGGCCGGTGAGGGGAGGTCTCCCATGGCCATGTCCGACCTCGAGGTGACCCGGTATGAGGTGGTCGAGCGCGTGGCCACCATCACCCTCCATCGCCCGGAACGCCTCAACGCCTGGACCGCGCAGATGGGTGCCGAGTACCGCGGGCTCCTGCAGCTCGCGTCCGACGATCAACGGGTGCGGGTCATCGTGGTCACCGGAAGCGGCCGGGGGTTCTGCGCGGGTGCCGAGTCCGAGGACCTGGCAGGACATGCCCGGCGCGGCGCCTACGACTCGGGGGCGCCCGCCGATCAGGACATGCCCGGGTATGGGATCCGACCCGAGTTCGACGCAGAGTTGGCCTACCACTTCGGGGTGCCCAAGCCGATCATCGCCGCCGTCAACGGTCCGGTTGCCGGCATCGGATTCGCACTCTCGTGCTTCTGCGACCTGCGGTTCGCAGCGGAAGGTGCCAAGTTCACCACCGCCCACGGCAGGCTCGGGCTTCCCTGCGCCTTCGGGCTGGCCTGGCTGCTACCCAAGCTGATCGGCCTGCCTCGGGCGATGGACCTCATCCTGTCCAGCAGGACGTTCACAGCCGAGGAAGCGCTCTCCTTCGGGTTGGTCACGGCCGTCGTGCCCGGTGCCGACCTGATCCCTCACGTCACCGACTATGCCCGGATGCTGGCCACTTCGGTCTCCCCTGCATCGTTGGCCGCCTCCAAGCGCCAGGTCTACGAGGCCTTCCACCTCAGCGCGGCCGAATCCGTCCGGGCCGCCGAGGAGCTGCTCAGCCCGATGATGGCCGGGCCCGACTATCGCGAGGGCGTGGCCGCCCTGCGGGAGAAGCGTCCCCCGGTGTTCGGGGATCCCTCGGACACCCCGCCTTCGGCAACCGGGTCCCCGCCGTAGCCTTGGAGCCGCTCAACTATCGGCCGTCTCCAGGTCGAGCAGGTGGGCGAAGCGCTCCTTGGCCTCGGCACGCCGGGTGGGGACGTGCTCAGTGGGCACGTCGACCGGCAGGTAGCCCTTGAGGGTCTTGCGGGCCACCGTCACCTTGTGGACCTCGTCAGGACCGTCGTAGATGCGCGCTGCTCGTGCGCTGCGGTACATCGACTCGAGGGGGAGATCGGTCGAAAAGCCGAGCGCCCCGTGTACCTGGATGGCACGATCGATCACGTTGTAGAGGACGCCCGCTCCGTAGTACTTGATCATGGCGATCTCCACCCGGGCCGCCGCCGCTCCTTCGTTGTCCATCTTCCACGCTGCATACAGGGTCATCAGGCGCGCCGCGGTCATTTCGGCCAGCGAGTCGGCCACCCAGTTCTGGATGGTCTGCTTTTCGGCCAGTAGCGAGTGGTGGGTGGTCCGGGACACCGCCCGCTCGCACAGCATGTCGAACGCCCGCTTCGACTGGCCCAGCCAGCGCATGCAGTGGTGGATGCGCCCCGGGCCCAGCCGCTGCTGGGCCAGCAGGAATCCCTCGCCTTCCCGTCCGACCAGGTGGTCATAGGGAACCCGTACCTCGCGGTACACGATCTCGGCATGGCCACCGAACCTGCCGAAATGCTCCTCGGGATCCTCCATGGTGGCCACGTCGCGGACGATGTCCACGCCGGGCGTGTCGGTCGGCACGACGATCATCGAGCAGCCCTGGTAGGGGTGGACATCCGGATTGGTCACCGCCATCACGATGAGGAAGTCGGCCACCGAGCCGTTGGAGGTGAACCACTTGTGGCCGTCGATGACCCACTCGTCCCCGTCGCGGACCGCGGTGGTGGAGATCATGGTGGGATCGGCGCCCGCACCGGGCTCGGTCATGGAGAACGCACTGCGCATCCGTCCTTCGAGGAGGGGAAGCAGCCACCGCTCACGCTGCTCTTCACGACCCGAGTTCTCGATGCCGATCGCCAAGAGCTCGGCGTTGCCCGAATCGGGAGCGTTGTTGCCGAAGACCCACGGACCGTAGGGGGTCTGGCCCAGGATCTCGTGCATGAGGCCGAGCCGCAGTTGGCCGAATCCCCCGCCACCGAGCTCCGCGGGCAGGTGCGAGGCCCAAAGGCCACGGCCCTTCACCACTTCCTGTAGGGGCTTGACCGCCTCCACCATGGCGTCGTGGCTCAGGGACAGCGTCTCGAGCGGGAAGATCTCGTTATGCACGAACTGGCGCATCCAAGCCAACTGCTCCTCGAACTCCGGCTCTGTTGAAAAGTCCCATGCCACGATGGTTCCCCTGTCGTCAGTTTCTGTTGGACCCGCCGGGCAACTACCGTAACGCCATGCCCGGCCAGACCCGTCCGAACCCAATCCGTACCACCCTCACCCTCTCCACGCCCAACCGGGCTCGCGGTCGCTCGGAGCCCGACCGGCCCGAGATCGACTCGAGGACAGCCCGAGCCCGGCTGGATGCGGCCGAGACCGCCCTGGTCGACGAGCGTCGCCTGCTGACCGCCAAGGAGCTCACCGCGCTGGCCGCACTGCCCGACCAGTGGGTCACCTCGCTGGCCGCACTGGCCCATCAGGTCCGTCTGGCATGGTGCGGGCCGGAGGTCGAGGTCGAGGGCATCCTGTCGGCCAAGACGGGCGGATGCCCCGAGGACTGCCACTTCTGCTCCCAGTCGTCCCGGTTCGACACACCGGTCAAGGCCACACCCTTCCTCGATGCCGACGAGGTGCTGCGTGCCGCCGAGGAGACCAGGGCGGCAGGCGCCTCGGAATTCTGCATCGTGCTGGCAGTGCGCGGACCGGACGAACGCACCATGGTCCGGATCCTCGAACTGGTTCCCCTCATCCGGGCCCAGACCGGACTCAACGTCGCGGTCAGCGCGGGCCTGCTCACCGACGAGCAGGCCCGGCGGTTCGCCGAGGGGGGCGTCCATCGCTACAACCACAACCTCGAGACCTCCCGGTCGTTCTTCCCCAACGTGGTGACCACCCACAGCTGGGAGGAGCGCCGGGACACCTGTCGACTGGTCCGCGTGCACGGCATGGAACTCTGCTGCGGTGCCCTCATCGGCATGGGCGAGAGCGACGAGCAGCGGATCGAACTGTTGACCCAGCTCCAAGAGCTCGACCCCACCGAGGTGCCGCTCAACTTCCTCAACCCCCGCCCAGGCACCCCCCTCGGCGATGCCCAACCGGTGGCCGCCTGGGAGGCAATCCGGTGGATCGCCCTGTTCCGCCTGGGACTTCCCGGTGTCATCCTCCGCTACGCCGGAGGACGGGAGGTCACCCTCCGCGAGCTGCAGTCCATGGGCATGACCTCTGGCATCAACGCCCTCATCGTCGGGAACTATCTGACCACCCTGGGCCGCTCCGCCGAGGAGGACCTCCGTATGCTCTCCGATCTGCGCATGCCGGTCGGTGCCCTGACCGGCATCCTCTGACCGGTGTCCTTGGACCACCGCCCGGCCCGGCCCGCCACCGACGACCCTGTCGACCCTGTCGACCCTGTCGACCCCCAGGCAAGCACCGTCCCCGGGGCCGGTCGATTCTGCACCGGGTGCGGGTCCGACGCCGCCTCGTGTCCGGGGTGCGGCCGCACGCTCGACCCACCCCGATTCTGTTCCCAGTGCGGGCGGCGGCTCGCGGTGGCGGTGAGCCCGGGCGGCTACCGGGCCAGATGCCGCGATCACGGAGCGATCACCGCTCCCTAGCGGTTCGTACCGGCGGCTGGCCTCGATCCGGCCCGCTGCAGGACCGGGCCGGCGATCGACCTCCGGCCGACACGCCCCGGCTACGTTGCGTCCATGGGAGCACTGTTGACGTCCGTGCTCCCACTTGCCCTCGGGGCGGCAATCAGTCCCACCTTGTTGGCATTACAGCTGTTGGTGCTTTCGAGCTCCACCAGGCGGCTGGCCCGGGGTTGGGCGGTGGCCGCCGGCTCGGCGCTGGTCCTTGCCTCCTTCTCCCTGCTCGGCCTGACCGCCTTCGACCACATCGGCCCCGCACACCGGCCCCACCACTCGCTGCGCGATTCGGTGATCTGCTTCGCCGGCGCCGGCTTGCTCGGGTTCCTCGCGCTGCGTTCGCTGCACCGGCGCCCCACCCCCGGCGAGAAGGAGAAGGAGCGGACGGCCGGGCGCCTGGACACCGCGCCCACCTTCTGGTTCCTCGGTGCCGGTGCCGTCGGCATGCTGGTCAACTTCTCGACGCTGGTGCTGTTCGCGGCAGCCCTGCACGAGATCGCCCGGTCGCCGGTGGGAACGCTCGACCGGAGCGCCGTGCTCGCCGTCCTCTTCGCGATCACTCTGGTGCCGGTGCTCGTACCGGTGGGCCTGGTCACCGCCTTCGGCGACCGCGCCGACCCCCCGTTGAACACCGCCCACGCCTTCGTCACCAGGCATGCCCGAACCATCGCGACCGCCGTCGAGGTGGTCTTTGCCGCCTACCTGGTGTGGAAGGGAGTGGGCGAGCTGCCCTGAGCAACCGTCCCCCCGCTCACCTCACTACCCGGCAGGGACCTTCCAGCCCCGCGACTCTGCGATCTCCTTGCAGGTGGGGCAGACCGGATACCGCTTGGGGTTGCGACCGGGTACCCAGATCTTTCCGCACAGCGCCTTGACGGCGGTCCCGTTGACCATCCCCTCCACAACCGATGGCCCTGCGGCGATGTAGTCGCCCTTGTCCGGTCTGAACCCCTCCAGCACGATATGGGACATCCGCTCGTGGTCGCCGTCGAGCTCCGGGTCGACCTGGTTCGGTGCCAGGGTGATGCCTGCATCGGTCATAGGGCAAGGATCGCGCATTCGCGGCCGGACAGCACGCGACGACCCGGGACGCCCGGCGCCGTGCTCTCCCTGCAGCCCACCACCTACGCTCTGGACATGGCCGTGCGCACCCTGATCCTCGCCTCCGGCTCCCCGGCACGGCTCCGGCTCCTGCGAGATGCGGGGTTCGACCCCAAGGTCGTGGTCAGCGGGGTGAGCGAAGACGACCTGGGGGACGGCGACGCGGCAGCATCGGTGGCGGTGCTGGCCGAGCGCAAAGCCCGGGCGGTGGCCGATCGGTCGGGGAACGCACTGGTGGTCGGCTGTGACTCGATCCTCGAGTTCGACGGCGCTCCACACGGGAAGCCTGCATCGGAGGCTCAGGCACGGGAGTGGTTGCGCGCCATGCGGGGACGTTCGGGGACGCTGTTCACCGGGCACTGCGTCATCGACGAGCCGACCGGCCGCCAGGTGGCCGGCGTAGCCGCCACCACGGTTCGGTTCGCCTCGACCACCGACGCCGAAATCGATGCCTACCTGGCCACTGGCGAGGCCATGGCCGTCGCCGGTGCCTTCACCCTCGACGGGCGATCTGCGCCGTTCATCGAGGGGGTGGACGGGGACCCGGGCAACGTGCTCGGCCTGTCCCTTCCCATGTTGCGCTTGCTCCTCGCCAGCCTGGACATTCGCATCGTCGACCTCTGGACCCGGGACCTGCAATGACCACCCGACCCGGGCCGGTGCCGGAGCTCTCCGCCACCGGTGGGACGGCGATCGCTGCCGAGCCGGCGGGGGCCTTCCCTCCACTCAAGCTCGGCGCGATCGCGGTCGACCCCCCGGTGGTGCTGGCCCCGATGGCCGGAGTCACCAACGTCGCCTTCCGGCGGCTGTGCCGGATCTACGGCGCCGGGCTCTACGTCAGCGAGATGGTGACGGCGCGGGCCTTGGTCGAAGGCAACGCCAAGACCCTTGCCATGGCCTCCTTCGGCGACGACGAGCCGGTGCGGAGCGTGCAGTTGTGCGGGGTCGATCCCCAGGTCATGGGCGACGCGGTCCGGCGCCTGGTCAATGAGATCGGCGCCGATCACATCGACCTCAACTTCGGGTGCCCGGCCGCCAAGGTGACCCGCCAGGGCGGCGGGGCCGCCCTTCCCGTGCACCGCCGGTTGTTCCGGGACATCGTCGGGGCCGCCGTGGCGGGCGCGGACTCGGTTCCGGTCACCGTCAAGCTGCGACTGGGGGTCGACGACAACCACGTCACCTTCATCGACGCGGGCCGGATCGCCGAGGCCGAGGGCGTTGCCGCCATCACCCTGCACGCCCGCACCGCCGAGCAGCTCTACTCCGGCCGCGCCGACTGGCAGGCCATCACCCGGCTCAAGGAAGCGGTCACCTCGGTCCCGGTGTTGGGCAACGGGGACCTCTGGGAGGCCTCCGATGCCCTGTCCATGGTGGCGGCCACCGGATGTGACGGGGTGGTGGTGGGCCGGGGCTGTCTGGGTCGGCCGTGGCTCTTCCGCGACCTGGCCGACGCCTTCGGCGGTCGGCCGCTCCAGGCCCCACCATCCCTCGGCGAGGTCATCCAGATGATGCGCTCCCACGTCGGGATGTTGTGCGACTCCTTCGGCGAGGACCTCGGAGTCCGCCAGTTCCGCAAGCACACCGGCTGGTACCTGACCGGCTTCCCGATCGGATCGGCGATCCGCCGCTCGCTGGCCCAGGCCGGCTCCCTCGCCGAAGCGAACGCGCTGCTCGATCGGCTCGACCCGGAGCTCGCCTTTCCCCCAGATGCGGTACGTATCGCGCGGGGCCACACCAACGGACCGCGGCCGGTCCACCTCCCGTCCGGCTGGCTCGAAGCTGTCGAGGACCCCACACCGCCTGTCGGCGGCGACGTGCTGGCCTCGGGGGGATGACCGGGCGCCACCGGGCAGGAACCGGCTTGCCGGTGTGAGAGACTGGTTCCGGTTGATCGCGTCGGGTAACCCCGGCATCGGGCCCGGGGATCGCTCCGGTCGTGGCCAGGTCACCGCACCCTCTGATGATCGTCGGCTCCTCCCTCACCATCGAAATCGGTGACCGCACCCTGCTCCACGACGCCTCCTTCGTGGTCGGCGCAGGCGAAAAGGTCGGTCTGGTCGGTCGCAACGGCACCGGAAAGTCGACGTTCATCTCGGTGGTCATCGACGAGCCGGGCCGCAATGTCCGGTCCACCGGCAACGCCCGCATCCGCGGCACCTACGGGTACCTGCCCCAGGTTCCCGAGCCCCACGGGCTCGGGCTCGAGCCCAACGGGTTCTCCCACATCCTGTCCGGTCGGGGCCTCGATGTCCTCGATGACGCCCTCAACAAGGCTCGGACCCAGATGTCCAAGGACCCCAGCACCGAGAACATCGAACTCTTCTCCGACCTCGAGGAGCAGTTCCGTGAGAACGGCGGCTACGAGGCCGAGTCGACCATGGCCCGGCTGGCCGACGGTCTGGGGCTCCGCCAGGAGTTCCTGCTCGACGACATCGAGAGCCTCTCGGGCGGTCAGCGCCGCCGCATCGACCTGATCCGCATCTTGTTCCAAGGTCCGGACACGATGATCCTCGACGAGCCGACCAACCACCTCGACCTGCCGGCCAAGCGATGGCTGATGGAGGAGCTCGAGGCCTTTCCGGGGGCAATCCTGGTCGTCTCCCACGACCTCAAGCTGCTCGACCGCTCGATCAACAAGGTGCTCCACCTCTCCGACGGCCGACTCCACGAGTTCAAGGGCACCTACTCGTCGTACATGGTGCAGCTCGAGGCCGACCTGAGCCAGCGGGAGCGTGCCTCCCTCCTCGAGGGCCGGGAGATCAACCGGCTGTCCACCCTGGCCGACTCGATGCGGGGCAGTACCAACCGCCGGGCACGCATCGCCAAGTCGATCGACAAACGGGTGGAACGCCTCGAGTCGGCCAAGACCGAGGTCCACAAGCGCGAGAAGAAGAGCTCCTTCAGGCTGCCGATCCCGCAGCGCTCCGCCGACGTTCCCCTGCGGGCCACCGATCTCCATGTCCGATACGGCAGCGCCACCGTGCTCGAAAAGGTGAGCTTCCACTGTCGGCGCGGCGACCGGGTGGTGATCATCGGGCGCAACGGTGCCGGCAAGTCGAGCCTCTTGCGTTGCCTGGCCGGCGTGCAGCAACCGACCGGCGGCGACGTCACCCTGGGGGTCAACGTCGCACTCGGCTACTTCGCCCAGGAGCACGAGCAGGTCAACCTCGAGATCAGCGTCCTCGAGAACATCGACGACACCATCCTGGTGCTGGAGACCGAGCGCCGGTCCCTGCTCGGCTCGTTCGGCATTGCCGGCAAGGCGGCCCACCAGATGCCCAAGACCCTGTCGGGGGGCGAGCGGGCCAAACTGGGCCTGGCCATGTTGGCCGCGGGACGGGCCAACGTGCTGCTCCTCGACGAGCCGACCAACAATCTGGACCCCTCCTCGATCGAGGCGGTCGGCACCATGCTCAGCCAGTGGCCGGGGACGATCGTGGTGGTCAGCCACGACCGCGCCTTCGTCCACGCACTCCAGCCGACCCACTGCCTCAAGCTCCCCGATGAGGTCTTCACCCACTGGAGCGACGACTACCTCGACCAGGTGGAGATGAAGTAGCCGGCGTCTGCCTCGCCCTCAGGGGGCAGGCTGGGTGGCCCGACCGTTGCCCGACACCTCGGCGTCTCCGGGACTACCGGCATCCTTCATCGCGTCGACCAGCACCTGGGCGGCCCCGACCAGACCTACCGCCTCGTAGGGAACGACGATCTTCGAATTGGGCGACGTGGCCACGGCCTGCAGCGCCCTCAGTTGCATGATGGCCAGGGTGTTGGGTTTGATGAGCGCCTCGTCGATGGCCTCGAGTGCCGCGGCCTCACCCTCGCCGCGCAACTGGGCGGCACGCTTCTCGCCGTCGGCCCGCAGCTCGAGGACCTGCTTTTGAGCCTCAGCGGCCAGAATTGAGGCCTGCTTCTGACCCTCGGCCTCGAGCACGTTGGCCTGCTTGCGACCCTGGGCGCTGTTGATGGCGGACTGCTGCTCACCTTCGGACTTCAGGATCGCGGCGCGCTTGTGCTGCTCGGCCTCTTTCTGTTCCGACATGGCCTGAAGGACGTTGTTCGGTGGGGTGATGTCGAGGATCTCGATCCGGTTCAGGCGCACTCCCCACTTGAGGGTGGCCTCGGCCATGTGGTCCTGCATCTTGGTGTTGATGGTCTCCCGTTCGGACAACGATTGATCGAGGGTCAACTCACCGAACACCGCCCGCAGGGCGGTGCGGGCCATCTGGTCGATGGCCAGGCCGAAGTCATTGACCTCGAACAGCGCCAGCTTGACGTCGGTGACCTGGCAGAAGATGGTGGCGCTCACCCACAGGGAGACATTGTCCTTGGTGATGACTGCCTGTTGGTCCCCGGTGCGTGGGAACTCGCGAACATCCACCTTTTCCATCCGGTCGGCCAAGGGCATCAGCACGTGGAGCCCAGGCTGGTAGATGGTCCGGAACTCGCCGAACCGCTTCACCACCCCGACGCAACCCTGCTGGACCACCTTCAGGCAGGACTTCAGGAAGACCACGATGAGGGCGAAGATGAAGAAACCCACGACCGCCACTCCGATGGATGCTGCCGCTGTACCGATGATCATCGCGACCACCTCCTGATCCCCACTGTACGCATCCGGGGATGGTGGCGGTCGACGGGGCCGCGTTCAGGCCTGGCCGGGACCGACCGCGCCAGGTCGGGTCAGGAGTCGTCGGTCGGGTAGACGACGAGGAGGCCCCGGTCCACGTCGGCCACTACCACTGTGGTGCCCTTGGCGATGGTGGTCCCCGGAAACAACGACACGGCGTACCACTCCTCGCCGCGGGTGAGCACGGCGCCGGGCTGGTGCCGGTCGGTCACCTTCTTGGTGACCACCGCCGTCTCGCCGATCATGCCCGAGACACCGTTCAGCATCGCCGACTCCTGTTTCCGACCTCGAGTACAAGCCCACACGTCCTGCAGGGCACACGTTCCCCTACCAGCACTATACGGCCTCCGCCCAATTGCCACCCGGCGTGCTCGACCCGATCGCTGCTCACCCGGGCGGGGAGAGCAACCTGCCTGCCTCGGTCGTCAAAGGGCGGGCCGGGCGGTGCCGCTCCGCCTCGGGTTACCGTGGGCCATGGTTTCCGACCCGTCCCAGCGGTGCCACGTGTCAGCACTCGCCGCCCGGAAGACCTGGCTCACGCTCGAGCCCCTCCACGGCATGGTCTACTTCGCGCCGGAAGCGACCACGTCGTATGCCCGGTTGGGGATCAGGCAGGAAGCCGGCTACTTCGCCTCGCGTTCGGCCCCGATGGGTGCTGTCTCCGCCGAGACGGTCGTCGCCACCTTCTTCAACTTCAGCCCCGACCTGGTCCGGGCGGTGATCCCCGACGTGTGGAGCACCGCCACACCCGGGTCGGTGCTCGAGGCGCGGATCGAGGCTGCCGACGCCGCACTGCGAAGGATGCTCGGAGAGGCGATCGGATCACCCGAGATCGAGGGTGCCGCCAAGCTGGCCCGCACGGCCGCCGAACGGGCCTGCCAGCGGCCCGAAGGGCGCCCGTTGTTCGCCGGGCACGCCGGGCTCGCCTGGCCGAAGGCACCCCATCTGGTCCTCTGGCATGCCCAGACGCTGCTGCGGGAGTTCCGGGGCGACGGACACATCGCCGCCCTGGTCATCAACGACATCGACCCCGTCGAGGCGCTGGTCATGCACGTCGCCTCGGGCGAGGTTCCGGCGTCGTTCCTTCGCGACACCCGGGGTTGGTCGGACGCTGCATGGACCGCCGGAGTCGCCCGGCTGAGTGAACGGGGCTGGGTGCACGCGACCGAGGTCGGCAGCTCGCACGCAGCATCGTCCCTCACCGAACAAGGCACCGCGATCCGCCAGCAGATCGAGGACGCCACCGACCAGATGGCGGTTCATCCCTACGAGGCACTTGGGGAGGACGGCTGCGCAGAGCTTCGGGCACTGGCCCGGCCGTTCAGCCGCGCCGTGGTAGCTGCCGCGGGCTTCGGAACCTGAGCAACCTGTTCGTTCAGGCACCCTTGTGGGACCCCGGCGGGGAGCAGCATCCGACTCAAGGTGGGTCACCGGTCTGTCGATAAAATTCTGCCGGGCCCGTTGAGTACTTGGCAGGGCTCCGGGCCCGGCCGTTCTTATCAGTCGCGCCGGCGAATGTGGGTGATCCCTACCGGAGGTCGGCGGCGCGGGCGGGCACTCGGTCGTGCGGAACCGCGGGTCGATTCGTCTGCCTCAAGTCCATCTCGCGTTCTACCGATGCCAAAGAGCCGGGCCCGGAGGGAAGACCTGTCATCACGCTCCGGGCCCGGTGCCCGAAGCGCTCGCTCCGTATCGAGGCAGCCGGCCCGCCCGCCAGCCGCACGCCTATGCTCGAACTCGATGGACTCCGTCGTCGAGGCTCTTGCCGAGCAGCAATCCGAGCTGGCGGGCATCCTGAACGGTCTGGCTGAAGCCGGATGGCGCGCTCCGACCCGGTGCGAAGGATGGAACGTGTCCGACGTGGTGCTGCACCTCGCACAGACCGACGAAATGGCCATCGCAAGCGTTGCCGGTCGGCTCGCCGAGGTGACCGCAGGGCTGACTGACGGATTGCGGGGCGCCACATCCGTCGACAACGGGGTTGCGTTGATGGTCGAACGCGAACGGGGCGTGCCTGATGCTGAACTGCTCGGGCGCTGGACTTCCGGTGCAGAACGGCTGGTCGATCTGCTCGATGGGATAGACCTGTCCACACGCGTGAGCTGGGTGGCCGGCCAACTGTCGGCCCGAACATTGGCGACGACCCGACTTGCCGAAACGTGGATTCACGCCGGCGACGTGGCCGACGCCCTCGGCGGGGAGCTGCCGGCAACCGATCGCCTCCGACTGGTCGGACGGCTGGCGTGGCGAACGCTCCCCTATGCCTTTGCGTCGGTGGGCCGCGTCCTGACCGGGCCCGTGGCATTCCGATTGGTTTCGCCGGACGGGGAGGCGTGGGACTTCCTGCCGGACGAGCCGGTGGTCACAACCATCAGCGGATCGGCGGTCGAGCTGTGCGCCGTTGCTGCGAGACGCATGGACCCGTCATCGTCTTCCCTGAGCGGCGAAGGACCCGACGCCGCTGCCGTCCTCGCCCTCGTCCGCACCTACGCCTGACGGCTACCGGGCGAGCTCGCCGATCGGCGATCGGCGATCGGCGATCGGCGCCATGAAGCACACGGCTGCCTGCCCGGCCACCTCGCCTCGCCGTGTGGATCCGAATGGGCCCACGGTCCGAACGGTGGTTGGGTACGGCCAGGGGCCGGGCCAGAGAGGCACAGGTCTGCCCTCCGAGGACTTTGACGCCGTGACCAGGCACTATTGGGCAAAGGTCGACGGTTCGGCCGCCTCCCCGACCTACCTCCTCGGTGGTACGTCTCGAAGCTGGCACCGGGCCTCGAGTCTGCCCCGGGGGGCAGGGTGACTACACAACTGCGGCTCGGGCCGGTAGAGTACCTCGGTCTACAGGCACGGGTATCCGTCGGCCCGCCCTCACAGAGATGTGAAGGGCTACTCCCGAATCGCCACATCGTATTTGGCGCGGGCCGACCAAACAGGAGATCACGACGTAACCAGCATCACTCAGTATCGGACGTAATCACCCGCTAGCACACCCGGCTCTTGTAGCTAGGCCGTACCACCCTTCCCGGTGCTCGGCTGGGGCGTTGAATGCACAGATGTGGGGTCCACCCAACCAGAAGAGAGTCAGAGCGCCTTCGTCACACGAAGCGGCCCTGACCGACCAAGGAAAGGTCACCCACAGTGCCTTCGAGTACCCCTATTTGCCGTACCCACGTCCCTACTTCCTCTGTACCCGCAGTCCGCGCCAACCCACGGGTCAAACAGACCCTGCGCAGGTTGACGGTCGGAGCGGCTGCATCTGCCGTATCCGCCATGGCTGTATTCACCGCCCATGCCTCCGCAGCCTCCGCTGCGGTTCCGACCGGAGTCGGAGTGGTCCTCAACGCGCCGATCGTGGACCTTGCGCCCACCCCCGATGGTCATGGCTACTGGGAGGTCGCCTCCGATGGTGGCATCTTCGCCTTCGGGAACGCCCAGTTCTATGGATCCACCGGTTCGGTCCAGCTCAACAAGCCGATCGTCGGGATGCAGTCCACCCCTGACGGACACGGATACTGGGAGGTTGCCGCCGACGGCGGGGTCTTCGCCTTTGGTGATGCCCGGTTCTTCGGCTCCACCGCTGCGAACCACCTGAGCCAGACCATCGTCGGCATCGAATCCACCCCGGACGGCGGGGGCTACTGGGTCGTCGCATCCGACGGCGATGTCTTCGCCTTTGGTGATGCCCAGTTCTACGGGTCGGCAAGTGGCATGTCGCCCACGAGTCCGATTGTCGGAATGACCTCGACTCCGGACGGCCACGGGTACTGGGAGGCCGCTGCCAACGGCAGTGTGTTCGCCTTCGGTGATGCCAAGTTCGCCGGCAGTGGGCCCTCGGGTTCGCCGGTTGTCGGGATCAGCGCCTCAGGCGCGGGTTACCGGCTGGTGGCACTGGACGGCGGCGTCTTCGCCTTCGGTGGAGCCACGTTCTACGGCTCGACCGGTGGTCAGAGCCTCAACAGCGCAGTGGTCGGAATGGCCTCGACCAAGGACGGCTATCTGACCGTGGCATTCGACGGCGGCATCTTCGCCTTCGGCACGGCCGGGTTCTACGGCTCGCTCGGTGGAAGCACCGTCTACAGCCCGCCTGCACCTGTCGCAGCAGCTGCAGGCGTCGGCATCACCGACTTCCAGCATGCCGCTTGGGACAAGGTGAACATCTGTGAGGAGGGTGGCAGGTGGAACGTGGACGGCTCCAACTTCAGCGGCGGCCTCGGATTCAGCCATGCCAACTGGGCCCAGTTCAACACCTTCGGCTATCCGGCTGACGCCGCCTACGCAACGCCCGACCAGCAGATCCGAGTTGCGGTCGCATTCGCAACGCACTACTGGGGCGACCCGAATGCTGCGCCCGACCAGAACGGTTGTGGTCACGGGTACTGATCGGTCGCTTCCCCCGACCCGAAGCCGACCGGGCTGCACCTGTTGACTCGGCAGCGGGACGTGAACCGCACCATCGGGCAGGTATCGCTTCGACGCTACCTGCCCGATGGAACCGGCGGAGCCGTTGCCGGCAAGCACCACGTCAAGGCCCGCGCGTTATAGTCGATGCCCCGGGGGTGATTGCGATGTCCGAAGTTGGCGCTGGCGTGGACCGAAGCGAGGAGTGGGCGTCGTTGCGGGCGCGATATCTGAAGGCGTCGGCTGATCGCCCACCTTCGTCGGCCCGCGGCCTTCACCATTTCGCGATCCTGTCGAGCGATGTCGAGCGCACGATCTCCTTCTACCAGGGATTGCTCGAATTTCCGCTCACCGAATTGTTCGAGAACCGCGACTACCGGGGGTCGACCCACTTCTTCTTCGATGTCGGCAACGAGAACCTTCTGGCATTCTTCGACTTTCCGGATCTCGACCTCGGGGAGTACGCCGAGATGCTCGGCGGCCTGCACCACATTGCGATCTCTGTCACGCCGGACAGTTGGGAACACCTGTCGGCCAAGCTCGAAGCAGCTGGAGTGCCGACCGTGCAACTGAGCGGTTCGTCCGTGTACTTCAGCGGGCCCGACGGCGAGCGACTGGAGCTGATCAAGGATCCTCTGCTCGAGATGTACGGCCTGACCGTCGCGTGACGGGCTGAACGCTTCGCAGCAGTGCAGGCGGCATACATCGGGGCGGCACCCATCCCGGCGGTTCTCGGGGATGCCACTCAACGGCCCGGACCCGGCGTCGCCGAGTCTGGTCGCCGGAGTCCTATGATCGCCCCGTGCCCGCCGATCACGACGAAGTTGCTCGGCTCATGGAAGCGGTGATCGAGGCCAACCGGGAAGCTCGCCGCTGCATGAGTGCCAGCGAGGCTGTGCTCAAACGATCCCTGAGGAACCTCGAACGGACCCCGACGTCGCCGCCACCCTGAAGGGCGCTCCGGCCACCGGCTCGCGCTTGGCCGTCAGCCAGTCGCTCCATGCCTATACGCAGGCCCGACACCAGCTGCGACGTGCCGTCATCACCCAGTGCCTCGATGCAGGCATGACCATCGGGGAAGTGGGTCACCAGTGGGGATTCTCGCGCCCAGCTGGCCGGCCGCTACGCCAAGGAGGCTCGGGCGGACACCTGAGGCTCGGAGGTCACGCCCCGTCCCCCATCACCAGGTCGGCGAGGATCGCCTCCTCGCCAGGCAGTGCCACCACCCTGTAGCCACTGCGGTTGACCAACCACTCGCGATTGCTCCGATGGACGTCGTGAAGGCCGTCGAACCGATCGAGGACCACGATGACCGGGATCCCCGGGTCGGCTCCCACCACCGTGCCCAGGGCATCCATCGACAGTCGCACGCCGTTTATCGTGCCGAGACCGGCGTCGGCCACCAGCACCACCACGTCGGGTCGAAGCGCCGTCACGAAGTCGGTGGTGTCGCCGTCCGATGCCTGGGGTGACCGCACCCCGCCGGCCATCTCGACCACTCCCACCTTCACAGGGTCGCTCGACCACACCATCTCGGCCACCAGTTCGCTCACGGTGAACTGCGGCCGGCCCAGGGCTTCGGCGGCCATCGGAGGCGCCATCGCCTTGGGATACGAGCGAGATGGGTGGCACACCGTGCCCGGAGGCTCGCCCGAGGCCGCTGCGAGCACCTCGGCGTCGGTGGCACCTCCCGGCCGTCCTCCCTCGGCGTCGATGTCGAACGACTGGACAGGCTTGCGGGCCGCCACGGAGAGGTTCCGGCTGCGCAGCTCACGCAGGAGCTGGTCGCACACCCACGTCTTACCGACCTCGGTGCCGGTGCCACACACCAGGGCGATCCGCTCAGGACGCACTGCCGGCGCCATCCACCGGAGCACGGCCTCTCGTCCCCGATGCCATGATCGGTGATCCCGAGCCTGCGTGAGCCCCACGATCCTGCGATGCCGGCGCGGGATCGAGCTCCGACAGCCCCTGGATCAGCCGGTCGACCTGCCGGTCGCTGTGGATCGACGACAAGGTGACCCGGAGCCGCGACGTCCCCGGCGCCACCGTGGGAGGACGGATGGCCGGCACCCAGAGGCCCTGGGCCAGCAGGCCGGCGGAGGCGGCGACGGCTGCAGCCTCGTCCCCGATGATCACCGGGATGATCGGTGAGCGATGGTCCTTCGCACCGACCACGGCCGCCACCCTGTCCACGAGGCCCGCCAGACGCATGCGGAGGGCATCGCCCTCCAGCGACTGCACGATGCCGAGGGCGGCCAGGGCCGCGGCGCTGTCCGCGGGCGTGGGCGCAGTGGTGAAGATATAAGGGCGTGCCCGGTTGACCAGCAGCTCCACGAACCGGCGTGGTCCGGCCACGAATCCGCCCAGGGAGCCCAACGTCTTGGAGAGCGTGCCCAATCGCAAGATGTCGACACCGGCTCGGGCCACACCGGACACCTGCGCCTCCCCCGTCACCTCGTCGGGCAGTTCGGGGCCCAGCACCGCATGGGCCTCGTCGAGCACCAACAGCGCACGGTGGCGACCGGCGATGTCCACCAGCCCCTCGAGGTCGGCCGGGTCCCCGTCCATTGAGAACACGGTGTCCGAGACGATGATCGGTCTCGCCGGCGAGCGGGCGATTGCCGCTTCGAGGATCTCCAGATCACCATGCGGGTAGACGGTGACACCCGAGCGCGACAGCCTGCACCCGTCCACAATCGACGCATGGTTCAGTTCGTCGGAGAAGACATGGGCCCCGTCGGTGCCGAACACCGAAAGCACCGAGAGGTTGGCGGCGAAGCCGGTGGGGAACACCACGGCCTGCTCGCACCGCTTCCACGACGCAAGCTCTGCCTCGAGGTCGGTGTGCACCGGGCGGGATCCGGTCACCAGGCGCGAGGCGCCCGAACCGGAGCCCCAACGGTCCAACGCCTCGTGGGCCGCGGCCACGACCGCGGGGTGGGAACCCAGGCCCAGGTAGTCGTTGGAGGCGAAGCTGACGACCGGAGCCACTGCCACGGGCCCGCCCCCGGCTTCGCCCACCTCGAGCAGTCCGGCGGGACCCAGGGCATCGAAGGTACGCGGCACGCGCCACTGACCAGCGGCCGCCACCGCACTGCACGCCCCGTCCACCCACGCGGACCATGGCGACCGCACCGGTGCCCCCGGATCGGAGGCGTGAGGGGCACCCGAAGTGCGCGAGTAGCTCAACCGAGGTCCTCGGCCCACACCGCCCGGATCGACCGGCCCAGCACGTCGGCCACCCGATCGATCTCCTCCACCGTGGTGGTGAGCGGAGGCATGACCACCACCACGTCACCAAGCGGGCGGAGGAGCACCCCCTGCTCGACGGCGCCGGCACACACCCGACGGCCCCAGCGCACCGAGCCGGAGGGCGGGTCCAGCTCCACCCCGACCATCAGCCCACGCTGACGGATCTCCCTCACGCCGGGCAGGCCCAGCACGGTGTCGGACAAGCGGACCGAGAGGTGCTCAGCGGCCACGGCCACGTTGTCCAACACCTGCCACTCGTCGAACAGCTGAAGATGGCGCAGTGCCACCGCACAGGCCAGCGCGTTCCCTCCGTAGGAATGGCCGTGGTAGAAGGTCGACTCGCTGAGATCGGCACCGTTGAACGCGTCGAAGACCTGGCCCGAGGCCACGGTGACCGACAGCGGCAGGTACCCGCCGGTGATGCCCTTGCCCAGACACAGGAGGTCCGGGTGGAACTCGGGACCGGCCCACTCGGAGGCGAACAGCTTGCCGGTGCGGCCGAAGCCGGTGGCCACCTCGTCGCAGATCAGCAACACGCCGTGCGACCGGCAGGCCCGGCCGACCTCGGCCAGGTCGCCCGGATCGGCCACCAGGATCCCCGATGCCCCCTGCACCAGCGGCTCGATGACCACCGCTGCGAGGGTGTCGGTATGGGCCTCGATACCGCCGATCAACTTGGCGGCCCAATCCGGTGAGGCGTATCCGGGGGTGCGGATCACCGGAAATCGCAACGGGTCGAACATGGCTGTGCCAAAGCCTCCGTCGCCGAGGGAGAGGGCACCCACGGTGTCGCCGTGGTATGCGTCGCCGAGTGCAAGGAACCGGTTGTGGCCGGGCTCGCCGCGATTGATCCAGTACTGGAAGGCCACCTTCAGTGCCTGCTCGACGGCAACGGCTCCATCCGACCCGAACAGCACGTGCGGATCCGCCACCGGCACCACGGCGGCCAGCGCCTCAGCGAACTCGACCGCGGCCCGGCTGCCATTGCCCAGCAGGGTTGCATGGGCCACCCGGCCCAGCTGTTCGACGATCGCCGCATCCAGCTCGGGTACGTGGTGGCCGAGGGTGGTCACCCACAGCGAGGAAATGGCGTCGAAGTACCGGTTCCCGTGGACATCGATGAGCTCTCGGCCCTCGGCCCGATCGACCATCACCGGCATGTTGCCGGTGTAGGCAGCCATCTGGGTGAAGCCGTGCCAGACCACTGCGGCGTCCCGTGCCACCCATGGGTCGACCGCGGGAGTGTGGGGTGGGGTGCTGGTCATCGCAGAGCCGGTCATCGCGGTGAGTCTTGCCGACGAGCGCGAGCCCGGTCGAACCGGAGGGCGTTCACCGGCCGATCCGGCCCGGCTCCGGACCGGTAGGATCCCGCCCATGGATCGGATCGGCGTGGTCGACACCATGTTCGCTCGCTTCGACATGGGCGCAGAGGCCGTCGACGAGCTGGAGGCCTGCCCCGGCTTCGGGGCCACCTTCGAAGTCGTCCGCCGGACCGTGCCGGGCTTCAAGGACCTGGGTGTGGCATGCAAACGCCTCATCGAGCAGGAGGGCTGCCTGATCGTGGTCGCTCTCGGGATGCCGGGCAAGGCCGCCGTCGACCAGGTCTGCGCACACGAGGCGTCCCAGGGCATCATGCTGGCGCAGCTGATGACGTCCACCCACATCCTCGAGGTGTTCGTCCACGAGAACGAGGAAGAGGACCCCGAGCAGCTGGCCGTCGTCTGCGTGAACCGGGCCCGCAAGCACGCCCTCAACGCCTACTGGATGCTCTACGAGCCCGAGCAGCTCTCGCGCAAAGCAGGGCAGGGTGTCCGCCAGGGCTACGAGGACGCCGGCCCCATCACGGGCTGAACGTCCGACCTGGTCAGGCCGGCGGATCGTGGGGCAGGCCCAGCGTGCGTTCGGCGATGATGTTCCGCTGCACCTCTGACGTCCCGCCGCCGATTGTCAGTGCCGGGGCGAAGAGGAACCCGAAGCTCCACAGTGCGTCGGGCCACGGGGAGCCCCCGGTGCCAGACCCGTCCGCCGGTTGCCGGTCGACCGGTCCCGACTCGGACAGCATGCCCCTCGCACCCGCCAGATCGCGGGCCAGGGCCATCACGGTCTGGCCGTGCTCGTCGGCCAGGGCCTTGCGCACCGAGGCCTCGGGGCCCGGCTCCGAGCCCGCCACCGCCGCCGACACGGTCCGCAGGCGCAGCAGCCGGAGTATCTCGCCTTCCGCCCACACCCGGGCGAGTCGTTGGCGCACCAAGGGATCAGCGGCTCCACCCCCACGCCGCACGCTGTCGATCAGGTCGTCGGCGGTCGGCCCCATCCCCCACAGCGAACCGGCCCCCGACAGGGACACCCGCTCGTTGCCCAGGGTCACCTTGGCCAAGGACCATCCATCTCCGGGGGCACCGATCACGTTGGCCGCCGGCAGGCGAACCTCGTCGAGGAAGACCTCGTTGAAGGTGTGGGCGCCGGTCATGTCGAAGAGCGGCCGCACGGTCACACCCGGGGCATCCATCGGGCAGATGAAGTAGGAGATCCCCCTGTGCTTCGACGCCTCCGGGTCGGTCCGTGCCAACAAGATCCCGAACTGGGCGGTGTGGGCATAGGAGGTCCAGACCTTCTGGCCCCGGACGATCCACTCGTGCCCGTCCAGCTCGGCCCTGGTGGTCAACGATGCCAGGTCGGAACCGGCGCCTGGTTCGCTGAACAATTGGCACCAGATCTCCTCGCCGGCCAGCAGGGGGAGCAGGTAGCGGTCCTTCTGCTCGGGGGTCCCCGCAAAGAGGATGGTGGGTCCCGCCCAGCCGATCCCGATTGCGTTGTCGGGTCGGCGCACCCCGGCCCGCTTGAGCTCGTCGTCCACGATCAGCTGGAACGTGGGATCAGCACCGAGTCCCCAGGGCGCGGGCCAATGGGGGGCCACCAGGCCCCGCTCGGCAAGCTCGCGGCCGGTTGGGGCCGCGTGGGCGGTGAACCACTCGCGGAGAGCGGTGCGCCGGGGGTCGTCATCGGCCGGCAGTGCAAAGTCCATGCCCGCCAGCGTAGGCTGCATCGGTCCGGGCGCCTTGCCCAGGCGGCCCAGCCCTACCGGGCCGGGTCCCGACAGGGCGGACGGGGGGCGGAGGGCAACGTGTCGCCGACTGGGGAGAGCGTCACGGACGGTGACCGGGTATCCGGCACCGTGTCCGGGGGATGAGGAGCCGATCGTGAGCAAGTGGAACTACGCAGACGTCTGGGAGGCAGTGGCCGATGAGCTGCCCGATGCCCCAGCCCTGACCCAAGGGGGCCACACCTGGACCTGGCGCCAGCTCGACCATCGGGCCGACAACGTGGCCCGGTGGCTACTCGGGGCCCACGTCGAGCACCAGGACAAGGTGGCGCTGTACCTCTACAACTGCCCCGAGTACCTCGAAGTCACCTTTGCCTGCTTCAAGATCGGCCTTGTCCCGATCAACACCAACTACCGGTACGCAGACGACGAACTGGTCTACCTGTGGGAGAACGCCGACACCGTGGCCGTGGTCTTCCATGGGGTCTTCGCAGAGCGGGTCGAGGGGATCCGCGATCGGCTGGCGGGCGTCAAGAGCTGGCTGTGGGTCGACGACGGGACCGCATCCTGCCCGCCATGGGCGGTGCCCTACGAGGAGGCGGCCGAGACCACCGGCTTCTTCCACGAGCCCGATGGGCCCGAGCGGGTCCGGGCCCCCTGGGGTCGGGGCCCCGACGACCTCTTCATGCTCTACACCGGCGGCACCACCGGCATGCCCAAAGGGGTCATGTGGCGCCAAGACGATCTCTTCGCCCGGATCAACGGCGGCGGGTTCCGGCGCTACCCCGAGGATGGTGGATTGGATGACGTCCGGGCCGAGTTTGCGACCAACGGCGCAGGAATGACCCTGTTGCCGGCCTGTCCCCTGATGCACGGCACCGGCGGGTTCACCGCCATGGAGTGCATGAGCGAGGGCGGCCGGGTGGTCACCCTCGCGTCGCGTCAGTTCGACCCGATCGAGCTCCTCGACACCGTGCAGCGCGAGGTGGTCAACGGCCTGATCATCGTGGGCGACGCCTTCGCCAAGCCGATCCTGGCCACGCTCGATGCCCACCCCGGCCGCTGGGACCTTGGCAGCCTGGTGGGGATCATCTCGTCCGGCGTGATGTGGAGCGAGGAGACCAAACAGGGCCTATTGCGCCATCACGACGGCATGCTGTTGGTGGATGCCTTCTCGTCTTCGGAGGCCATCGGCATGGGCACCTCGGTCTCTTCGGGAACAGCGGCGGCGCGCACCGCGCAGTTCACGCTGGGCCCCGAGGTCCGAGTGATCGACCCCGAGGGCAGCGATGTCGTGGCCGGATCCGGGCGGATCGGGGTGCTGGCCCTCGGCGGGCGCATCCCCCTCGGGTACTACAAGGACGAGCTGAAGACAGCGGCCACCTTCCGCACTATCGAGGGAACCCGCTACTCGGTGCCCGGTGACTACGCGGAGGTGGGGGAGGACGGCTCCATCCACCTGCTGGGTCGCGGCTCGGTCTGCATCAACACCGGCGGCGAGAAGGTCTACCCCGAAGAGGTCGAAGAAGTCGTGAAGACCGCAGACGGGGTCACCGACGCGGTGGTGGTCGGCATCCCCAACGAGCGCTTCGGGGAGGAGATCGTGGCCGTCGTCGAACTGCACGCCGACCTCTCTCACGGCGCAGTCGCGCCTGAAGCGATCATCGACCACGTCAAGTCGAAGCTGGCCGGGTACAAGGCACCCCGGCAGGTCCGCTTCGTGGACACCATCGGCCGCTCGCCTGCCGGAAAGGTCGACTACGCGCGTCACCGCGCCGAGACGGCCGAGTGGCTCGGCGTCGCGCTCGGCTGAGCGGATCGTGAGCTGATGACGGGATCAACCCTCGTCGAGCACTTCAAGCAGGTGAGATCGAGCATCTCGGGGTCGGGGGCCTGACGCTCAAGATCCCGATGTCGGCCGGGCGCTCCCGTGTGATTGGTCGGGAGGTCATACCGCCGGTCGCCGACGGTCAGACCGTCCTGCCTACCCTGTATCGGCGGTCAGCCGATCGCGCCGGGATTGCCTTCCCATGCCACGGCCACTCACGTCCTCCTCCAACGCTCGGCGGTGCGCGCTGGTTCCGCTGGCTATCCACCACTCTTAGGCAGCCACAGGCAATCGAAGCTCGACTGTTGGCCCAGTGCTGTCGCTGCGGCTCAGAGCGAAGGTGAGAAGACCCAGCACGGCACCGAACATGAGGTGCTCGACAGCGAAGGTCGACCAACCGACCATCTTGGCCATGTCGGTGATGACCGAGCCCGCTCCGGTGAGCTTCGCCGCGACGGGCAATGCGATGAAGCTCGACACCACGAACACGGCCAGTCCGTAGACCATCCCGGCCGGGATCACGAGGCCCCTGCGCAGCTGCTTGACGATCAGGATGAAGACCATGCCGTAGATCGCACCTCGGATCACAAGGGGGACGGGGGATGGGCGTGCGCTTGCAGACATGGGGCCTCCTGGGGTCAAGGCCAGACAGGTGATCTGGCAAGGGGAGAACCCGGCTTCGCTTGCAATTCCTTCCGTCTTTCTCACGGTCTTGGATCCAGCAAAGAAGGTGGAATGATTTGGAGGGTGCAGAGGGTTTCCTCACTATGAGACAAGAACTGGGTCCAATGCAGGCGCTATGGAACGGAGCAATCATCGCCGAAAGCGATGACACGGTTACGGCCGAGGGAAACTTGTACTCCCCCCTGGAATCGGTGCGGACCGGAGTCCTCACCGCCACCAAGACTCACAGCCTGTGCCCGTGGAAGGGCGTGGCCAGTTACTACGACGTGATGTCACACGGAAGTGTGAATCGCGATGCGGCATGGACGTATCGGCAGCCGACGAATTGGAGGAGCCCAGCGGCAGATGCCACTAAGCTTGCAATTAAACCCTTGACCTACCCGTTGACGGCTTCCTTCAAGAGGAGTTCGGCGGCCTTGGCGTCAACGGTGCGTATCTGATCGAGCAGGGCAC
>JADGOE010000010.1 GCA_017883135.1 Acidimicrobiales bacterium | reverse complement strand
GGACTGGGCTGCCTACGACAAGCTCGTCAGGGCGGTAGTCGAACGACTCGCCACGGCAGCCAAACCGGCCCGTCAGTTCGAGGTGTGGAACGAACCCGATCTGACGTTCTGGAACGACACCTCAGCCCACTTCCTCGAGCTAGCCGTTCACACGCACCGGGACGTGGCCGACGCCGCAGCCAAGACTCATCTGGCACTGCTGGTAGGAGGACCAGCAGCAGCCATGTTCTCCGCAGATCCGACCTTCATCAAGACCTACGTCGCCGCAATCGAACAAGCGGATCTGCCCATCAACTTCGTGTCGTTTCATTGGTACGCGAACTATCCCTGCCTCGGGCCGGATCATCCCGAGAGCATCAAGAACAGGGGATTGTGGGAGAAACTCAAGTGCAGCAACCCGAAGCTCACCCCGGCCAGCTACGGCACCCTGATCAAGAATGTGCAAGCAGCAGTGCGGGCCGCCGTCCCCGCTTCCCGCCCCGTTCCCGAGGTGATCTTGGATGAGTGGAACATGTCTGCCGGAGGGTTTGACGTTCGCCAGGACTCCAACGTCGGCGCAGCATTCGTATTGGCGTCCCTGATCGAGATGGAGAACGCCGGACTATCACGGGCCTACTTCTACCGAGCAGTAAAGGGTTTCACCACAACCCCTGGTGACTGGGGCATCGCAACCCAGACGCGCAGCCACATTCCCGCGTGGTCGATCCTGTACGCATGGGACCATCTGAATGGCAGCCGCCTCATGGTGTCGGGAAGCCCACCCCCTGGGGTGTGGCTCCGGGTCGTGCGCTCTCCCGCGTCAACCGACATCCTCGTCGCCAACTTCACGGCACAGGACGCCACCTCCCAGCAGCTCATCCTGCAACTCGCCCCGACCTGCACCGACCCCGCGACAGTTCGCACCATCGACGCCACCCACACCACGTTCTTTTCCGCTTCGAAGGCCTCCGGACGCGACGGCACCGCCAACACGGAGATTCCTAACGGCGGAAGACTCGGGCTCACACTCCCCGCCGAGTCCGCCACGTGGATCACGACGGCATGCCCAGCAGCTTGATCATCGCCCTGTGTGTGCCGAAAACGACATCCGTGCCCTCTGATGAACAGGCAGCATTCGGCACTGTCTGAACAGGCCGCATTCGTCCCTGGGCTCTCCATCCGTCTCGGCGCGCCGGCCCGTTTCTACTATGGGAGCTGCTGCGGCGATCGACCCTCTCGAGGAGTCCGAATTGGGCATTCGAGCCGGACCGGATTTCGTGGAGTCTCCGAGGAATGCGGTCCGGCTCGGATCCTGTGTCGACAGTCCATCCTGGATGCCCGACAATCAGTATGTTCTGCCCTGGACCAGGAGTTCCTCCAGAATCTCTTGAAGCTCGGGGTCCGAAACGCGTCCCACCAGTGGCACTTTTCGAAGGTACTGAGAGGCACTGCTGGGGGCGTCAGGCTAACAGATGCGGCCCGCGGGATCCACCAGGCTTCGTCACCCCCGATCTCCGCCGGGCCATGACGTACCGAAGTGCGGCCGATCACGGTCCCGCTGTCCGCCGGAGCCCCGGGCGTAGTATCTGCCGCAAGTGGAGCGGAGGCGATGGCGACAACCCGCACAGTGAACCTGCTGCGCGCAGTCTTGGCGGATCCGGACGACCTCGAACGGTCGAAGCACGCCCAGTTTGCGCACGGGCAATGCAGCGGGCAGCTCGGACTGGAGCGGCGGTTCGGCGGTTCGGCCGGGCACCTCTGCGCATGGGCCTCACCCGAGGCCGAGTAGATGCCGCGTCGATCCGCATTTGGCGATGGACCGAGCTCGGCGGCCGACCCGCTGACCGGGGCCGGCGAACACGTCCCCGAGCCTGCACTCGAATTCGGGATCCTCGGGCCTCTCACCGTGCACGGACCGCACGGCCCGATCGCGATCGCCGGCGCTCGCCGCCGTGCGCTGTTGATCCGGCTCGTGTCGGCGGGTGGGAAACCGGTTCCCTCTGACCGCCTGGCAGAGGAGCTGTGGGACGGAGTGCCACCTCCAGGGGCGGCCTCAACGCTCCGGAGCCATCTCTCCCTCTTGCGCAAAGTCGTGGGCCCCGAACGCCTGCGCAGCCGGCACGGCAACGTCGCACTCGACCTCGCGGGGACCGAACTGGACGCCGCTCGGTTCGCTTCGGAGTGCGACCAGGCCCGTCGAGCACTGGTCCAACGTGATCCGCTGGTCGCCGACGAGCTATTCCGTCGGGCACTGTCCAGGTGGCGTGGTCCCGCGCTGATCGACGTCGTGGGATCTGCGTGGTCCGTTCCCGAGGCGAGGCGCCTCGAGGAGCTCCGCCTGATCGCCATCGAGGGATCGCTCGGCGCACGAATGTGGCTGGGCCACCACCTCGAGGTGGTGGCCGAAGCGGAAGCCGCAGTTGGCGAGTACCCCCTGCGCGAACAGCTCTGGGCCGTCTTGATGTCCGCCCTCTACCGTTCCGGTCGCCAAACCGATGCGCTGCGCGCATACCAGAGGCTACGAGCCCATCTGGTCGAGGAGCTCGGTATCGAACCCTCGCCTGTCACCCGGGCGCTCGAGCAGGCGATCCTTGTCCAAGAAGCCTCACTGGACATGCCCGTTGGCCCGGATGCCGGCACGGACCGGCCCTCGCAGCCGCGCACGTCGCGGCACAAGGACGGCCCCCCCGTCGCCGGACAACCCACGGACCACCGAGCCGCAGGTATCACCGAAGGACCCGGCATGCGGGCTGCCGGATCCGACCTGACCTGGCTGCCCCTCCCGGGCGCACCGATGTTCGTCGGGCGTGACATCGAACTTGGCACGGCCGAGCGGGCTCGCGCCCGGGTGCAAAGCGGCAGACAGGTCCTCCTCGTGATCACAGGTGAGCCGGGCATCGGCAAGACGCGGCTCGCCGCGGAACTCGCACTGGCAAGCGCCCGAGCGGGGGATCTCGTGCTGTACGGGCGCTGGGACAAAGAGGAGCTGTCCGCGTTCAAGGGATTCCGTCAGGCCATCGGTGGCTTCATCCGACACCCGATGGGCCGGACGGTCCTCGAAGAGCTCGGGCCACTGGTCGGACCGCTCGGTCATGTCGTGCCCGAAGCGCGGGACCACCTCGACTCGGCCGCCGCGCCGACCTCGACCCAGGCCGAAGCCGAAGCCGAGCGGTACCACTCGTTCGAGGCGGTGGTCGCCTTGGTTCGCGCCGCGTCTCGGCGGAGGCCGCTACTGCTCGTCCTCGAGGACCTGCAGTGGGCGGACACGCCTTCGATCACACTGCTCGAACACCTGCTCCGCGCCCCGATGGGTGCACCCGTGCTGGTCGTGGCCACCTATCGCGACACCGAACCGGTCGGGCCCGACTGGCTGTCGGAGGGGCTGGTCGGTCTCCGGCGTGCGGTCGAGGTGGAGCGGATCGACCTCTGCGGCCTCTCCGCCCCGATGTCCCTTGCCCTTCTGCAATCCGCCATCGGACCGACCATCGCCGTGGACGGCTCGCATGAGGCCTCCCTCCACGAGTACACCGGCGGCAATCCCTTCTTCCTGCAGGAGATCGCCTTGGACATACTGGCGGGACGCGATGCCCTGACACCGCCGGTGGACCTGGTCGCGTCCCACCGCCCGGCCATTTCCGATCGCCTCCGAGAGGTGGTGCACTGGCGCCTTTCCAGACTCTCGGATGCCTGCATGCGGGTCCTCTCAATCGCCACCATGATGGGGATCGAGTTCACTGCCGGAATCGTCGCGGTCGCCGCCGACTGCGACGAATCGTCACTGCTCGCCGTCCTCGACGAGGCACGGGCTTCGGGCGTCATCACCGAGATACCCGACCGCCCGGACGCCTACCGATTTCCTCACGATCTGGTGCGTCAGACGCTCTACGCCGACCTCGGTGGCAGCCGTCGGATCCGCCTCCACCTCAGGATCGCCCGTGCGCTGGAGGATCGGCATGGGAACGATCCGTCCCGAGCGGCGGAACTGGCCCTGCACTACCGGCTCGGCGCCGCCGCAGGCTCGGCGGACCGCGCCGTGCACTATCTGCGATACGCGGGCGAAGTGGCCATGAGCCACATCGCCCAGGAGTCGGCCGTCGATCTCTTCGACGCCGCTCTCGAGGTCAGCGCCACCTACTTTCCGGCCGACCACGAAGGCCGATGCGAGCTGCTCCTGTTGCTGGCCGATGCCATGGTCAAGTCGGGTCAACTGGTCGGAGGGGACCAACGATTCACCGAAGCATTCGAATTGGGCGAGAAGCTGGACCGCAACGACCTGATGGTGTCCGCCGCACTGGGTGTCGGCGGAGTCCTGCCTGTCGGGGTCGAGCCGAACGCCACAGCGCAGGAACTACTGCGCACCGCGCTGACCAAGCTCGGGTCCGGGGATCGACGCCTGCGGGCGCTGGCGCTCGGCCGGTTGGCGCAGTGGGGCCATTTCGTCGATGACCGGGACGATCGACGCAGGTCGGCAGATGAAGCAGTCGCCTTGGCGAGGCAGCTCGGAGATCCCGCCACCCTGGCCTCCTGCCTCGAGTACCGCCTTTGGGCCTTGATCGGACCCGACGACATGGATTCCCAGGTGAGATCAGCCCGGGGCATCAGTTCCATCGGGAGGCACCTCGGGGACCCTGAGCTCATGCTCCGAGGAATGAAGTGCGAGCTCCACGTCGAGTTCGAGCGTGGTGACTTTGCCGCTGCTGACAGGTTGGCCCAGTCGATGCGGGGGTTGGCCGAACGAATCGAACAACCGGAGTACCTGCGCCTGGTGTACATGTGGGACAGCCTCGTCGCGGGGGTACAGGGGCGCTTCGACGACGCAGAGGCCAATGCCGAGAAGGCCTTCGCCATCTTTCGCCGAAGTGGCCATTCGCAAGCCGATGCCATCGCCGTGGGATTGAGCCTGACCTGGATGTGGTTGCAGGGGCGCCTGGCAGAATTCGAGCCGATTCTGGTTGCCGGGCAGACTGGACGATCGTCCCTGGGCGAGTTGGCCCTGTCGGCGTGGGTCGCGAGTGAGGTGGGACGACCCGAGTTCGCCCGTTCCGTGCTGGCCGACCTCCACCCGGAAGCGGTGGCCGCGCACGACCGGAACTTCCACTGGTGGTTCGCCATCGTGGGCCTGAGCCATGCAGCCTGCAATCTCGAAGACAGGGAGTGGGCGAGCTTCCTCTATGAGCTCATCTCGCCCTACGCCTCCCACAACTGCCGTGTCGGCCAGGCAACCTTCCTCGGCTCTGCATCCTTCTACCTCGGTCGCCTCTCCTCCGCGGCCCGGCGGCCCGATGTGGCGATCCCGCACCTCCAAGCTGCTCTGGCACACCACGAGTCGATGGGTGCCGATCCCTTCATCGAACTGACCAAGCGCTCCCTGGCATCTGCGATGAGCGACAGAGGTGACACCGGCGACGGCAACCAGGCCCGCCAGGTGGGCCGGTAGATGGCGAAGCTACCGTAGATTCCTCCGGTTCCTCACCCGTCGGCGCACCTGGACACCTGCCATCGGCAGCCGAAAAGACAGCGGGAGCCGGCCCGGGGGGGACACTTCGGACCGGCTCCCGCCCGGTTCCCGCCCGGAACGATCTTCAGCATGGGGATGACCAACATGTACGACCGATCTCGTTGATCGACGCACCAGCGCTGCGCATGCCATCTTGGAACGCCACTGTCCAATCTCTGTCCAACGACGGGTGGGAGCCAATCGACACATTCGGCTCACTGCCTCCTCGCGATTCCCCCGTCGGTTCTTCTCCTGCGAAGGTGACGCACCGCCAGCAGTACCAGCGTGGATCCGACCGCCAGGCCGAGGACAAGGGCCAGGATGTCCGTGTGCGAATGATGGCCGGTGGCGATTCTTCCCACACCGTAGGCACTGGGTCCGACCGAAAGTGTGAACCCGAGTGATGCCACCAGGTTCCAGAGGACGAACTGGCTGTACTTCATCTTCGCGGTGCCCGAGATGATGGCAGGGGTGAAGAACACCGCCAGCCGTCCCCACTTCGCGTAGGCCACCTCCCCGCGCTCGAGCATCTTCTGCCGGCCGGACTGACGCTTGCCCGGCCGCTGCACCAGTCGGCGACCCCAGCGGTCCCCGATTGCATAGCCGATGAGGCCGCCCACCTCCCCGGCGACGGCGGCGACCGCGAGGACGACGTAGATGGTGAGCCTCCCCTGGCTGGCCGCTGCTCCGGCCGCCCCCAGTGCGGCGGCACCGATGAACGGTGTACCCACCCACGAGGCGGTCACGGCCAGAAACAGCAGAACGTAGGCCACACCGGGAGCGCCGCCGGACGTCGTCGACACGAGGGCGTCGAGGTGAGCCACGTCAGTACTCTTGCAGAGCAGCCACCCGGCGAGGTCCCGGCCCTGTCAACCTCGGCGTCACCCGTCCCGCGGTGGTGGCCGATCGACCAGTCTCTTGCCGTCCCACCACTGCACCGGCCTGTCGGGATCGGTCGGATCTCCGAACCATCCGGGCGGGAGCTCGCCCACTCTCTCGTCGTCGGTGATCGGCGGCTCAGCGACGCTCAGGGACAAGATGAATGCGCCCACGATGAGCAGTGCTCCGAGCACCATCAGGCCGACCCCGATGTGGGCACAGATGGAGTAGGCGGCACAACTCTGCAGCGCGATCCGGGCATTTGCCAGGACGATCACATTGGTGTTGCAGGCCCCGGTCGTCTGGCTGAACAGTGCGACAGCGACGATGCCGACACCCAACGAGATGCCGCCCCACAGACCCACAAGGTTCCGCCACCGACGCCGCTCCATGCGTGCCGAAGCTACCCGACGATCCGACGGCGAGCATCGTCGTAGGCGCACGGAGGCAAAGGTCACCCGTGACCTGCACCCCCCGACCGGTGCCGACTGGAGAGCCGGTCGAGGGCAGGGCGGACGATGGACCTCACCGGACGAATATCCCAGACCGGAGGTGGGCATGGCGTGGGGATCCCGCCATGGCAGCAACGCGACCGTGATGCGCCCGGAACGCCATGAGCGGGGCAACCCTGGCCGGGAGTCGAACCCGGTGCTCTCGTGTAGTCAGGACGAGGCAGTCATCCAGACCCAGGGCGCATCGAGAAACCTACGGCTGAGGTGTGACAGGGCCTGGTAATCTGGGAGACAGTCAGGACGAGGTAGTCACGCGGAGGGGCCTTCGGGCCCCTCTTGCGCGTCCCAGGCCGTTCTTGTCGTTGACCCGACATGTCCCAGATCGCCTCATACGCATGTGATCCATCTTGCTTTCCAGTATCTTCTGATCAGGGCTGGGACCATGCCCGGATGAGCCAGTTCCCATGCCTTGTCCGCCTGTCGTCGCCGGTCGGAGCGACTCGCTTCGCGCTGGGTGATCCGCTCGTCGATTCCAATCTCGAGTTCGTCGCCGGTCCGGCCAGACCGGCGACCCGCCGGGCGATCGCCTTCGACCTGAAGTGCTTCTTCACGGTGACCGGGAAGTGCCCGGTCGACGTCATGGCGGCCGACATCTTCGAGTTCCTCACCAACTTCGGCCTCGCACCGGTGCCTCGGCTCCACTCTTCACCCGGGGTCACGGACGGTCACCCGGTGGGCACGTCCAACCCGGTCTGTCGGACCGTCACGTTGAACCGCCCCCCGTCCAGGCCGATCGCCGGGTCGGCCGTGCCCGGCAACACCTTCGTCACGCCGTGGTACGCAAGCCGGGACGGACCGCCGAACACGAACAGGTCGCCGGACTCGAGATGGATGTCCGTCCACGGTCGGCCGCGGCCCAACGGGTTTCCGAAGCGGAACACGCAGGTGTCCCCGACGCTCACCGACACCACCGGCGCCCGACTCCGTTCGTCCCGATCGGCGTGCATGCCCATCCGGGCGCCCGGGCCGTACCAGTTCACAAGGGCGACATCGGGTTCGTAGGCGGTCGGTTCGTAGGCGGTCGACTCGTAGGCGGTCGGCCCGGTGGCGTCACCGCTGGCGCCGGTACCGACAGGGGCAGTTCCGGTGACGAGCTGATCGAGGTCGCGGGCGTCCTCGACCGCCCTCGCGCCCAGCGCGCCGAGCCACTCGGGGAACGGGCCCACTGCCCGGCCATCGCCGTCATCCACCGTTCGCGCGTACCGGTACGGATACCAGTGCCACCCGAGGCAGGTCATCCGCACCGACATGGGCCTTCCGTTCGGCATGCGCGGAGTGCCCAAACCGCCGGCATCCGCGACCCACCTCCGGCACGCCGCGACCATCTCGCGCTGACCCTCGAGGTCGAGCCAACCCGGGATGTGCACAGCCCCCGGTGCGACCACCGCGGGACCCCGAGGAATCAAGCGGCCCACCACCTACCTGCCCACCGTCTACCTGCCCACCGGCCGGCACTCCGGACACAGCCGGTATCCACCGGCGAGCGCATCGCCCAGCCGCCGGAAGGGCCGGCGATCCTCGGTGGCGGCATCCCGCGCACGGCGGCAGGTGGGCATGCAGACGACCTGGGTGGAGGCGTCGCCCACGTAGACGGCTCCCCCCCTGACCATGCCCTCGACCAGATCGACGTCCACGCCCTCTGCGTCGAGGAGCCGCCGCTTCATCGCCTGCCCGAACCCGTACTGGCCTATGTGCCCATCCGACCGAATGACCCGGTGACAGGGGATCAGCACCGGAACCGGGTTGTGGCCGAGGGCGGTGCCCACGGCACGCACCGCTCGGGGCCGGTCGATCCGGCCGGCCACCCACGAGTAGGGACGGAGTTCGCCCGGGGGGATCTGCAGGGTGACGCCGAGCACGGCCCGCTCGAAAGGGGTCAGGGCACCCAGGTCGAACCGGAGGTCGGTGGCTCGTCCGCTGCGAAGGGCCCGGGCCACACCTTCGGGCTGTCGTGCTGCAGGCAACAAGGGCTTGCCGAACCGCCGGCTGAAGTCGGCAGCGAATTCCTCGGCACCTCCGACAGTGGACGCCGGAACCACACTGGAGATCCCGACGGTGGTGAACGCAACGTAGACGTCCTCAACGGGGCCCTCGACGTACGCCCAGCGGGCGACGATGCGGTCCGTCAGTTGCGGGGGTGCGGCCTCCGTCAACTGTGACAGGATGCCGGCCAACAAGCGGTCCTCGTACTCGATCATCGGGGACTCCCTTCGTCTGCTCGCTCAACACCGTTAGGTAGCTCCGCTATCGGCCGCAGCCGAGCGAGCCCCCTGCTGATGTGGGACTTCACCGTCCCACTCGGACACCCCATCACATCGGCGATCTCGGCGATGGGGAGATCGGCGATGTAGCGGAGCACCACGGCGACCCGCTGGCGATCGGGGAGCTCGAGGAGCATGCTCCCCAACGCCCTGGCTTCGGCACTTCCCTCTGCCTGCTCCTCAACACCGGCCTTGGGATCCACAGTCTCGGGGGCGTCGATGGCGGCAGATGAAACGATGGCCGGTCGCCGCGAGGCAGCACGGCGTTGGTTCCGCCACACGTTGACAAGTATGGCGCTCAACCACGCCCGTGGCTGCAAGGTCTCGAGGCGTTCGTAGTCGAACGAGCACAACGACCGGTAGGCGCGCAGAAACGCCTCTGCCGCCAGGTCCTCGGCGTCGTGGGGTCGGCCGGTCAGCCGCAACGCCGCCGAGTAGAGGCGGTCCCTCTGCTCGACGAACAGGCACATGAAAGCCGAGTCGATCTCGGCGATCGGAGGGAGGGCAACAGGCGCCGGACCCGGGTCGACGGTCGGCGCCCGAAGAAGGGAACCGGCAGGGCCGCTGGCGTCCGTGTGCATACCCTTCTCAACACCGGCGGCTGCCGATCGGTTGCGCACACCGACACCCTGGCACAGTGCCCGGGTTTCAGTTCGCGGTGCCTGCGTCCTGACTGGCCAGCCAGCGCAGGCGGGCAGCCCGGGCGTCCCACGAGTAGACCACGACAGTCCTGGCCAGTCGATCGTGAAGTGCGTGCCGATCGCGATTCAACAGGATCCCTATGAAGCCCAGCCCCAGCAGGAGGAAGCTGAGGGGAAGGGTCAGCGTCCGCACCACCGCCTGGCGCGGGCCGATCGGGGTGCCGTCGGTTCGGACCACCCGGATGCCGAGGACCGCCATACCGATGGTCTTCCCCCCCAGCGACCACTGGTAGGCGAAGTAGAGGAACTCCCAGATGATCAGGGAGATCAAGGACGCCACCTGGTAACTGGTCAGCGTGATCTTCACACCCGAGACCAGTTGGATGGAGAAGGTCAGGGCCGCAGCTCCCACGGTGAACAGACCCCAGGAGGCTCCCACGTCGGCGGCGAACGCGACCAGACGGGTGACGGCTCCCGCGTAGTTGCCCTGGCGGCCCTCCACCGGCTTGGTGGGGACTCCGGACGCCATCACCGTCCCCTCGCCGTCAGCTCAATGGCGACCGGGGTGCCGCCCACCAGGGTCGGCGGTCCGGGGGGCCACTGCGCGCTCGAGCGTCGGAGGATCCGATTCACCCACCGTGCGAGGAAATCATCGAGTCCGACCCCCTGGGCCCGTACGGCATCGAGTACCTCGGAGGCCACCCCACTCGTCGACCGGGCGATGATCGTCCCGAGCTCGGTCTGCTCGACCAGCGCATCGATGTCCACCCGGTCGATGATCTTCTTGACGTCGACCCGGTCGATGATCCGCTCCACGTCCACCCGGCTCACGATCTTGTCGACGTCCACCCGGTCGATGAGGCTGTCGACGTCCACCCGGCTCACGATTGCGTCCACATCGATGCGGGACAGCAGCTCGTCCATGTCGATGGCATCCATCACCAGAGTGACCACGCGCTCGGCAATGACCTGTGCCAACTGCTCGAGACGACCGGGTCCGGGCATGGGGCTCATGCCGACCGGGTCAGCGACCGCGGGTACATGGCAACAGCTTCCCATCGACGAGCGACCGAGACAGGGACGCTCGGTGCACCGCCTATCGGCGAACCGGTTCCGACGCCACCCGCCGGTGCTTCGGCAACTCGGCAGTTGCCACCATCAGGACGCCGCGTACTCCTTGAGCACCTCGAGCGCCCGATCGGCGTGCACGTTCATGCGTACCTCGCTCTGGATCACCTCGATCACTCGGAGATCGGAGCCGATGACGAATGTGGCCCGCTTGGTGGGCGAGAGCCTGGTGAACCGGCGCCGGACGCCGAACTGGGTCGCTACCGTGCCGTCGGGATCGGACAGCAGCGGGTAGTCGAAGGAGTGCTTGTCGGAGAAGCGCTTCTGCTTCTCCACCTCATCGGCGCTGATGCCCACCCGCTGGGCGCCCGCCGCGTCGAACTCCGCCTTCATGTCACGAAAATGGCAGCTCTCCATCGTGCACCCCGGGGTCATCGCCGCCGGATAGAAGAAGAGCACCACCGGACCCGATGCCGCCAGGTCGCTCAACCGCCTGGAAACCCCGTCTTCGTCGGGGAGCTCGAAATCCGGTGCCTGATCGCCCTTTTGCATGATCGGAGGCTAGTCAACCGATAGGCCGGGCGCCCCGGCTCCTGTCCCCATAGGTTCTCTCCGGGGCCTGGTGGCATCGTGTGTGGTCGCCGGTGGACCTCCCCGTATGATGCGAGTGCATCGTGCTTCGCTCGACCTGCCAGATACCCAATAGCCAGCTGGGCGGTCGCCTGAAGTTGACCATCAACTCGCTCGAGCTCGAGCTCGAGCCGGACCACAGGAATGCGACACTGTGCCGTACGCCATCGAAGTCGACAATCTCTCCAAGACGTTCACCGGCAAGCGAGAGGTCCGTGCCCTGGACGGGGTCAGCTTCACTGTCGAAGAGGGCACCGTGTTCGGCCTGCTCGGGCCGAACGGTTCGGGCAAGACCACCGCAGTGCGCATACTCACCACGATCCTGCGTCCCGACAGCGGCACTGCCCGGGTACTCGGACACGACGTGGTCAAGAAGGGTGGACTGGTTCGGAGCCTGATCGGTCTGGCCGGACAGTACGCCGCCGTCGACGAGAATCTGACCGGCCGCGAGAACTTGGTGATGGTGGGCAACCTCAACCACCTGAGCCGGTCGTACGTGGGTGGTCGGGCAAACGACCTGTTGGAGCAGTTCAACCTCGCGGACGCGGGCGATCGCCCGCTCAAGACCTACTCGGGTGGCATGCGCCGGCGCCTCGACCTGGCCGCGGCCCTGGTCGCCAGACCGACCGTCCTCTTCCTCGACGAGCCGACCACCGGACTCGACCCGCAGAGCCGCAATGACCTGTGGGAGGTCATCGAAAGCCTCGTCGGTGGGGGGACCACCGTGCTGCTCACCACCCAGTACCTCGAAGAAGCCGACCGGCTGGCAAACACCCTCGCCGTGCTCGACCATGGCCACGTCATCGCCGAGGGCACGCCGGCCACGATGAAGGCCGACCTGGGCGCCACCGTGCTCGAGGTCGGCCTTCCCAACCTGGAGGACGCGCGGCGGACCGGCGCCGTCCTCGACACCCTCGGGCCCCACAGCTCGATCGTCAACGGCACCTTCGCCGAGGTCACCGTCGACAACGGTCCCGAGGCGGCCATGCTCGGGCTCCGTGCGCTCGACCGCGAAGGGATCGTGCCGACCGCCTTCACCCTCCGCGAGCCCAGCCTCGACGATGTCTTCCTCTCGTTGACCGGCCATCGGACTGTCGAAGAGGCTGAGAAACAGCAGGACGACGGAACCACTCGGCGCCGCCGGCGGGTCCGTGCCGCCGAGGAAGCCCTGCCCATCGCCACCGGAGAGTTCTCATGACCACTGCCATCACCGCACCCACACTGTCGGGTGCACCCCCCGCGACCGGTATCGGGAGCAAGCTCCGTTGGTTCGTTTCGGACACGCTCACCATCACCAAGCGGAACCTGCTGGCAATCACCCGCATCCCCGAGGCGCTGTTCTTCTCGACCGTGCAGCCGATCATGTTCGTACTGCTGTTCCGCTACGTCTTCGGCGGGGCGATCAACACACCGGGCACCGACTACGTCAACTACCTGATGCCGGGCATCTTCGTGCAGACCGTCGCCTTCGGGGCAGTGAGCACCAGCATCGGTTTGGCCGAGGACCTGCAGAAGGGACTCATCGAGCGGTTCCGGGCGCTGCCGATGGCCAGGTCCGCCGTGCTGACCGGCCGCACGACGGCCGACCTGGTCCGCAATGTCTTCGTGGTGATCATCATGACCGCGGTGGGATTCGCTGTCGGATTCCGCCCGACCACGGGCGTTCTCCCCTATCTGGCCGGAGTCCTTCTCATACTGCTGTTCGCCTACTCGCTTTCGTGGGGTTTTGCCGTCATCGGGCTCTCTGCCCCCAACAGCGAGACCGCCCAGGTGATGTCCTTCCCCTTGCTCTTCCCCCTCACGTTCGTGTCGTCGGCCTTTGTGCCGGTCGACCGGATGCCAAGTTGGCTGCAGGGGTTCGCCACCTACCAACCGGTGAGCGTCACGGTCAGCGCCTGCCGCGCCCTGATGATCGGGGGGCCCACCGCGTCGTGGGTCATCCAGTCTGTGGCCTGGACGATCGGGTTCCTCGTCCTCTTGATACCGCTGGCCGTCCGCCGGTACCGCACCCGCACCTGAATGCGCCGATTCCTTGGCCGCCTGCTGACACGGCACCTGGTGGACCTGGCGGCCCGGCACCGGAGCGGCCCCGGCGACGGCTGAATCACCGGTCCGGCCAACGGGGCACAATGGGGGGATGGCACACTCCCCCACTCCTTCGGCCTCCCCGGACTCCTTCGGTGCGCGCGGCAGCCTGACCGTCGGTGGCACCACGTATGAGATCTGCCGGATCACGGCGCTCGCCGACCGGTTCGACGTGGCCCGCCTGCCCTATTCGATCAAAGTGATCCTCGAGAACCTGCTCCGCCACGAGGACGGCCTAGCGGTGCGACCGGCAGACATCGAGGCAGTGGCCGGATGGGGGAACCGTCCCGAACGCCATGGGCTCGGTGGCGAGGACGCCGCGGAGATCGCCCTCACCCCTGAGCGGGTACTGATGCAGGACTTCACCGGCGTGCCCGGCGTTGTCGACCTTGCCGCCATGCGCGACGCCCTGGTGGCGCTCGGGGGCGACCCGGCCAAGGTGAACCCTCTGGTACCCGTCGAACTGGTGATCGACCACTCGGTGATCGCCGAGGTCTCGGGGAGCGCCGATGCCTACGACGAGAACGTCGACATCGAGTACCAGCGGAACGTCGAGCGATACCAGCTCCTGCGCTGGGCCCAGCAGGCGTTCGATGGATTTCGGGTGGTGCCGCCGGGTACCGGCATCTGCCACCAGGTCAACCTCGAATACCTGTCGCGGGTGGTGTTCGCCACCGAGGACGGGCAGGCCTACTTCGACACCTTGGTGGGAACCGACTCCCACACCACGATGGTCAACGGCCTCGGCGTGCTGGGCTGGGGAGTAGGCGGCATCGAAGCAGAGGCGGCCATGCTGGGCCAGCCGCTGTCGATGCTGCTGCCCCCGGTGGTCGGCTTCCGACTGACCGGCGAGCAGGCACCGGGCACCACGGCCACCGACCTGGTATTGACCATCACCAACCTCCTTCGCCAGCACGGCGTGGTCGGGAAGTTCGTCGAGTTCTTCGGCCCCGGCGTGGCAGCAGTCCCGTTGGCGAATCGGGCCACCATCGGCAACATGTCCCCCGAGTACGGGGCCACCTGCGCCATCTTCCCCATCGACGAGGTGACCCTCGACTACCTGCGCTTCACCGGCAGGGACGCCGACCACGTGGACCTGGTGGAGGCCTATGCCAAGGAACAGGGGATGTTCTACTCGACCGACGGGGTCGAGCCGGTCTTCTCGGAGGTCATCGAGTTCGATCTCTCCACCGTGGTCCCGAGCATCGCCGGCCCTGCCCGGCCCCAGGACCTGGTCGCGCTGGCCGGGGCCGGGTCGTCGTTCCGCACCGCGTTGGGCAGGGAGCAGCGCTCCGGCGCCGCATCGCTCGAGGACGGCTCGACGACGCCGATCGTGGACGGTCACGTGGCGGTCGCGGCCATCACCAGCTGCACCAACACCTCCAATCCCCAGGTCATGGTGGCAGCAGGCCTGGTGGCGAAGCGCGCCGTGGACCGGGGCCTGCAGGCCAGGCCGTGGGTGAAGACCACGCTCGCTCCGGGCTCACGGGTGGTGATGGACTATCTCGATCGGGCCGGCCTGACCGAGCCGCTCGCCCAGCTCGGATTCGACCTGGTCGGATTCGGCTGTACCACCTGCATCGGCAACTCCGGGCCTCTCTTGCCAGGGGTGTCCGAGGCGGTGCAGGACGGTGACCTGTCGGTGGTCTCGGTCCTGTCGGGGAACCGGAACTTCGAGGGCCGGATCCATCCGGACGTCCGGATGAACTACCTGGCGTCACCCCCGCTGGTCGTGGCCTATGCGCTGGCCGGCACCATGGACATCGACCTGTCCATCGATCCCCTGGGGGCCGGGTCCGACGGGGAGCCGGTCTTTCTGGCCGACCTCTGGCCATCGTCGGAGGAGGTCACCGAGGCCGTCCGCTCATCGCTCACTTCCGACATGTTCCGTCAACGGTACGGATCGGTGTTCGACGGCGACGAGCGGTGGCAGGCGGTGGAGACGGCGACCGGCGACACCTTCGGTTGGGACCGGGACTCCACCTACGTGCTGCTCCCCACCTTCCTCGAAGGTCTTTCCATGAACCCCGCACCGGTGACCGACGTGGTCGGGGCCCGGGTGCTGGCCAAGCTCGGTGACAGTGTGACCACCGACCACATCTCGCCGGCCGGCAACATCAGCCCGTCCACTCCGGCCGGGCAGTATCTGGCCGAACACGGAGTAGCGCGCACCGACTTCAACTCCTACGGTGCGCGTCGGGGCAACCACGAGGTGATGGTCCGGGGCACCTTCGCCAACGTACGGCTGCGCAACCAACTTGCTCCCGGCACCGAGGGGGGCTTCACGCTGCACCTGCCCGACGGCGAGCAGACCACCATCTACGCCGCGTCGGTGCGCTACTCCGAAGAGAGAGTCCCCCTCGTGGTACTCGCCGGCAAAGAGTACGGTTCGGGATCCTCGCGCGACTGGGCGGCCAAGGGGACCGCGTTGCTCGGCATCCGCGCCGTGATCGCCGAGAGTTACGAACGCATCCACCGCTCCAACCTGATCGGGATGGGGGTCCTTCCCCTGCAGTACGCCGATGGCCAGAACGCCGCCTCGCTGGGCCTGTCGGGGCACGAGGTGTTCACCATCACCGGACTCCGATCGCTCAACGAGGGGGTAAGTCCCAAGACCGCCGCAGTCCGAGCCGTCGACGGTGACCGGGTGGTCGAATTCGAAGCCCGGGTGCGGATCGACACTCCAATGGAGGCCCAGTACTACCGCAGCGGTGGGATCCTGCCTTACATGCTCCGCCAGATGGCGGGCTGACGGCGACCGACCGGGTCGGGGGAGGCAGCTAGGTTCATGCCAATGCCACCTCCGACCAGCCGTCTTGGCGACCTGCTCGAAAGAGTGCGATGAGCAGCAAGGCGGGACGGCGCGCAGCGACGGTGATTGCGCTCGCCACGGGTTGCACTTCGTTGGTCGGCGCTTGCGTCGGGTATGCCCGGTCGTCACAGGCGACGACCGGGCCGAAGATCACCGCAGCGGCGATCAAAGGCGTACCGACCCACCCATTCGCGCCCACGTCGATCTGGAACCGGCCGGTTCCTTCCGGCGCAACCTTCACAGACGTGTCAGCGGCGATGCGTGGCGCACCGGGCAGCCCGGTGAGGATCGGCACCGATCTCGTGACGATCTGCACGACCAGTCCGAAGGCACCTCCCACCGACATCATGCTCAGCGCCGGATGGTCGCCGGCCGAGCGGGCGACGGCCACCGGCACCGTCCTCTACCACCGCCACCTCTCGGCGAACGCCTGTACCGCAGTGCGGACCAACCCCTTCGGCAACGCGCTGTTCGTGCTGGTCGACCCCTTAACCGGCCTTGCCGATATCGGCGGCGGCGCCTGGCGGAACCCCGGCGGGCCACTGCTCTCGGTCGTGCCGGACGGTCCGGCCGCGCACGGGATCGACGTGCAGAACGGCGACGGCTTGGTTGGCGCCGGCCGAGCCTCGGGTCTCCCCGCACTCGGTGGACTGTTGCGCAAGGGAGAGATCGCGCACCGGGTCGACCATGCCCTGGCCGTCGTCTTGCCTGCCGGAGTGCTCTCCGCTGCACTCCACTGGCGCTGGCCCGCCCGTTCCGCCGATGCCACTGCCGCCGCAACCTACGAGGGCACCGATCCCGCGCTGACAATGGGTACTCTGTTGGCCATCCCCCCGACGACCGACCTGGCGAACTTCGGATGGCACACACGGCAGGGTCGGGTACTGGCCGCCGATGCGCAGCGGTACGGCTGGTACGTCGCGGACAGCGTCGTGGCACCGGTGATCCGATTCGCCTTCGAAACCGGTGCTGCGACACATGATCTCGGCCTGACCGTGGACCCCTCCACCGGATACGAAACCACTGATCCGGCCCGCCTCGACGCGACCGGCTTCACCACTGACGTGTTGACCATCCTCGGGCTAATGAAAGCAGTCACCTCCAATGCACCATGAGCCGGCGCGAATCGTCGGGTGCCGAATAGGCACCTGCCATCCCTCGAGGCCGGATGAAGGCGCATGGTTCCGGCAATCGACCGTGCGCGTCGCGAACGGGGCATCCCGGGCTGACGCCGAACCTTTCGGCCCGACGCCTATCCGACCAGAGGCAGTACGAACCAGGCGATCACGATGAAGTGGAAGACCGCGCCGACGATGGTGCAACCGTGGAACACCTCGTGGTACCCGAGCACGCCCGGGATGGGGTTCGGTCTCTTGACGGCGTAGACGACGGCACCGGCCGAGTAGGCCAGCCCGCCGATGAGGAGCAGGACGAATCCTTCGGTGCCCAGCGCCCGGTAGAGCTGCGGCACCACCGCCGCCGCCGCCCACCCGACCACCACATAGGGAAGCGCGATCACCCACTTGGGTGCGTCGAGCCACACCTGACGCAGAGTGATGCCGAGCACGGCCCCGCCCCAGACGATGCACAGGACAGTGGTCCGGGCCCAACCGTCGAGAGCGATGGCAGCAACCGCTGTGTAGGAACCGGCGATGGCGATGAAGATCGTCGAGTGATCAGCTCGGCGCATCCGGCGGCGACCCACCGGGCCCCAGGTGTGCCGGTGGAACAGGGCACTCACCCCGAACAGAAGGGAGATCGACAACGCATAGATGCACATGATCAGCTTGGATCCGGCGGTGGGTGCAGCCACGATCAGTGCGATGCCCGACGCCAGTGACACGAAGAAGGCCACCTGGTGGAAGACACCCCGCAGCCGCGGCTTGACCGGCAGCGACGGGTCCTCGGCCTCCGGATCGTCCGCTGCGTCAGGCAATCTGGTGTCGGCCGCGCTCATCAAGGCCCACCCCGGGCGGCGCTCACCGCGGTGTCAACCCGATCGCTCGTCGGGCCGGAACGACCGGCCCTGAACGTCGCACGGTCGACGAAGCGACGGAGCAGCCGACGGCCGACCGTCTCGACCTGGGCAAGTTGCGACCCGTCCAGCTCGGTTCCCGTCGGGAGATAGTGGCGCCACCCCTCGGCCGTTGCCTGATCCACCTCCACATGGAACTGGAGGCCGTAGGCCCTGTCCCCCCATCGGAACGCCTGATGGGGGAAGGCCCGGGTGGCTGCCAGATGGACCGCTCCGTCGGGGATGGCGAAGGTGTCGCGGTGCCAGTGGACGCAGGGCAACGCGGTCTGGGCCAGTCCTCCGTACTCGGGACCCAGCACCGGGTCCTTTCGGCCGGCGCCGGTGAGCTCCACCTGCCCGAAGCCGACTTCAGGGGAAGGCCCCGTGGTCACGTCGGCCCCGAGCGCCACAGCGAGCTGCTGGGCGCCCAGACAGACACCGAGAACCGCCACCCCGTCGTCCACCGCCGCAGCGATCAGCGCCCGCTCGGGGACCAGCCATTGGTGGGCGTCGACATCGTGGACACCCATCGGACCACCCATCACCACCAGCCCGGCCATCGAGCCACGGTCGGGAAGGGCTGCGCCTCGATCGAGACGGACCACCTCGAAGGTGTGCCCAGCCTCTTCGATGGCGCCCGCAATCAGCCCGGGGCCCTCGTGGGCGACGTGCTGGAGAATCGCCCAGGGACGACGCTCGTCCCGCTGCAAGGTGCCGCTGCCACCCGAGGGGTTGCCGTCGGCGTGTCCCACTACCCGGTCGCCACCACGTGAAATGCCTCAGCGAGCCTTCCCTCCGGCATGCCTGCGGCCGATGCGTTGCCGGACATCCACGTTCGCAGCAGCTCGTCGAGATGCCCACCATCGCCGACCTGGCTCCGGTGGGACCGCAGGGCGGCAAGCTTGAGATCGAAGAACTCGGTGGCATCCACCGCCCGGTCGGCGCGCTCGGTGCTCATGACCCACAGTTCGGGCACGGTGTGCGGCTCCAGGCCCTCCTCGATCAGCGCGGGAAAGGCAAACGGGTTGCGGGCATCCGGGTAGACCGCGCAGATCGCAGCCTCGCCGGCGGCCAGATGGTCGGGGTGGCTCGCATACATGCGCTCCCAGTTCCGCTCGGGGGACTGGGCCACCACCCGGTCCGGTCGGAAGCGACGGATGACGCCGGTGATGGCCTGGCGGAGCTCGAGGCTAGGGGTCAGGCGGCCGTCGGGGAACCCGAGGAACGTCACGTCGGAGACCTCCACCACCCTGGCCGCTTCGATCTGCTCCTCGCGGCGGATGACCGCCATCTCGGCCCGGCTGACCGATCGGTCGGAGCCTCCGGCGTCACCGTCGGTGACGATGCAGTAGGCGACCTCCACCCCGGCATGGGTCCAGACCGCAACCGAGCCCGCCACACCGAAGTCCACGTCATCGGGGTGCGCCGTCACCACCAGGATCCGCTCGACGCCGTCGATGCCGGTGCCGACCACCAGGGGGAAGTGAGTGTCAGGCACGTTGCGCTCCTCGCCGGGGGTTGAGGATCCCAGCCGTCATCTTCTGCGATGGCCTGCGGTGGCCCTGTCTCCGGATCGGTCAGGCCTTGGTGGGGTGCCACTCCGCCAGGTTGGCCAACCTGGGGTCGTTCGAGAAGATCTCGACGATGGGCAGCCTCAAGCCGATGCGGGTCTGGATGCGTTCGATCTCGAGGACCTGGTTCCACTGGACGAGTGTCACCACCAGGCCGGCCTCGCCGGCGCGCGCTGTCCGCCCCGAGCGGTGCAGATAGGCCTTGTGGTCCTCGGGCGGATCGAAGTGGATCACCACGTCCACCGAGTCGATGTCTAGGCCCCGGGCGGCAACGTCGGTGGCCACCAGCACGTGCAGCTTGCCCTCACCGAAATCCTTCAACGTCCGCTCCCGGTTGGCCTGGCGCAGGTCGCCGTGGATGGCGCCCGCCCGCACCTGCTCCTTGCCCAGCTGTTCGACCAGTCGGTCGGCGCCATGCTTGGTGCGCACGAAGACCAGTGCCTTCTCCGCGTTTCGGCAGATTGCGGCGCAGACCTTCACCCGGTCCATCTGGTGCACCTCGAGGAACCGGTGCTCCATGGCCTCGACCGTGGTGTTCTGCGAGGCCACCTCGTGCAGCACCGGGTCGGTCAGGTAACGACTGACGAGTCGGTCGACTGCACCGTCGAGCGTGGCCGAGAACAACAACGTCTGGTGCTGCCGCTCGAGGCGCCGGAGCACCCACTCGACCTGGGGCATGAACCCCATGTCGGCCATGCGGTCCGCCTCGTCGAGTACCAAGGTCTCGATGTCGGCCACCGACAGCTCGCCCCGGTCACCGAGGTCGATCAGGCGGCCCGGTGTGGCAATAACCACGTCCACTCCCCGGCGGAGCTTCTTGATCTGTCGTTCGATGTCCGCGCCGCCGTAGACGGCAACGATCCTGAGGCCGGCCTCCTCGGCAAGCGGTTCGAGCACTTCGCTGACCTGTACTGCCAACTCACGGGTGGGCACGAGTACCAGGGCACGCGGGCGGCCGGGCTCGGTGGACCTCGCGGCCATCGTGCGCTGGAGCAGCGGGATGCCGAAGGCAAGGGTCTTGCCCGAGCCGGTCTTGGCCTTGCCGCAGACATCGCGCCCGGCGAGGGCGTCGGCCACCGTCATGGCCTGGATGGCGAAGGCATTGATGATGCCCTGTTCGCCGAGGGCCTTGACCAGGGCCGGGTCCACACCGAGCGAGGCAAAGGAACGCTGTTCACCGTCGCCGCCACTCAACTCGTCGGCGGCGGCCAAAAGCAAGTCAGCCTGTTCTACGACGCGATCCGACGGATCGGCAATGGTTGTCATGGGATATGAAGCTCACTCTCATCTGTTCAATGACAGCCGGAGGCCGACCGTCGGGCTCCGTGCGAGTCACGGACGCCTGCGGGCCCGCCTCGGGCCGTTGTCCGAGCCCACGACTGTGGGCCTGAGGAACAGGATGAGGAAGACCCCGGTGGATGGGCACTCGCCCTACCACGTCACCAGTCTACCCGGGAACCGCCCGACCGCCGGGTCAGTGGCCCTGGGTCCGATCCGGTTCAGGTCGTCGAGGGCTCGCGGTAGACCTTCGACCCGGTCTCCCGGAACTCGACCGCCTTCTCCTTCAGGCCGATCTCGACGGCGGCGGCCAGGTCCATCCCCTTGGACTCGGCGTAGTCACGCACATCCTGGCTGATCCGCATCGAGCAGAACTTCGGGCCGCACATCGAGCAGAAGTGGGCCGTCTTCGCCGGCTCGGCCGGGAGGGTCTCGTCGTGGTACGCCCTGGCCGTCCCGGGGTCCATGGCGAGATTGAACTGGTCCTCCCACCGGAATTCGAACCGGGCCTTGGACAGTGCGTCGTCCCACGTCTGGGCGCCGGGGTGTCCCTTGGCCAGATCGGCGGCGTGGGCGGCGATCTTGTAGGCGATCATCCCCTGCTTGACGTCATCGAGGTTGGGGAGGCCCAGATGCTCCTTGGGCGTGACGTAACAGAGCATGGCCGTGCCGTGCATGCCGATCACCGCGGCGCCGATGGCCGAGGTGATGTGGTCGTAGCCGGGGGCGACATCGACGGTGAGCGGCCCCAACGTGTAGAAGGGCGCATCGTGGCAGACCTCCTTCTGCACGGCCACGTTCTCCGCAATCTTGTGCAGGGGAACGTGGCCGGGGCCTTCGATCATCACCTGCACGTCGTGGCGCCAGGCCACCTCGGTGAGCTCGCCGAGGGTGTGCAGCTCGGCGAATTGCGCGTCGTCATTGGCATCGGCGATCGAGCCCGGTCGCAGCCCGTCCCCGAGCGAGAAGGCCACGTCGTATGCGGCCATGATCTCGCAGATCTCCTCGAAACGGGTGTAGATGAAGCTCTCCGTGTGGTGGGCGAGGCACCAGGCAGCCATGATCGAACCACCCCGACTGACGATGCCGGTCATGCGCCTTGCGGTCATCGGCACGTAGCGGAGCAGTACACCGGCGTGGATGGTGAAGTAGTCGACCCCCTGCTCGGCCTGCTCGAGCAAGGTGTCGCGGTAGAGGTCCCAGGTCAGCTCCTCGGGGGTTCCGTCGACCTTCTCCAGAGCCTGGTAGATCGGCACCGTTCCGATCGGCACCGGCGAGTTGCGCAGGATCCACTCGCGCGTGGTGTGGATGTCCGGTCCGGTGGAGAGGTCCATGACGGTGTCGGCCCCCCAGCGGGTGGCCCAGGTCAGCTTCTGTACCTCCTCTTCGATCGAGGAGCTCACCGCGGAGTTGCCGATGTTGGCGTTGACCTTGACCAGGAACCGGCCGCCGATGACCATCGGCTCGGACTCGGGATGGTTGACGTTGGCCGGCAGGATGGCCCGACCCGCGGCGATCTCGTCGCGCACCAGCTCGGCCGGCACCCCCTCGCGCACGGCCACAAAGGACATTTCGGGTGTGATCTCCCCAGCGCGGGCGTAGCGCAGCTGCGACACCGGCCCACCGCTGGAGCGGAGCGGGCGTCGGTCAGACAGCGGGAACGTCTCGGGAGCCGGCCCGGCCCGGCGGACCGCGGCGCGGCCATCGTCACGCCGATTGACCGGGCGTCCTTCGTACTCCTCGACGTCGCCGCGGGCGTCGATCCAGGGCCGGCGGAGCATCGGAAGCCCTTCGGTGGGCACCGAGCCCGGCCCCGACGTGTCGTAGAGGTGGACCGGCCGATTGGGCTCGGCCCCGTTGCGGCCGGGCGAATCCGACAGCGAGACCTCGATGAACGGCACCCGAGCGCCGTCGGCCCCGGCCACGTAAACCTTGGTGCGGTTGTGGGACGAAAGCTGCGGGGTCCTTTCGGGCGGGACGGAGCCGGGTCGGGCGGGGTCTGTGGTCGAGTCGGTCATGGCAGTCGTCCCTTCGAACTGAGCTCTCGGCGAGTCTCCCACGACCACCCACATCCGCGGAATCCGGAGTGTGCAATCGTGTGCACCTGCAACCATTCAAGTTGCCATCGGGCATCTCCCGAACGGCAGCCCCGACCGAAAGGAGGCCGAGCATGGGAAAACTCGCAGCCGGCGACAACGCGCCCGGGTTCGCCCTGCCCGATCAGGACGGCAAGCCGGTGTCGCTGAAGGACTTCTCCGGACAGCAGGTGATCGTCTACTTCTACCCGAGGGACGACACCCCCGGATGCACCAAGGAGGCCTGCCAGTTCAACGAGAACCTGCAGGCATTCAAGCAGGCAAAGGTACAGGTGCTGGGCATCTCTGCCGACAACGCTGCCAAGCATCAGGCGTTCCGGGCCAAGTACGGCCTGGCCTTCCCCCTGCTCACCGATGCCGACCACGCAGTCGGCGAGGCATACGGGGCGTGGGGCGAGAAGACCCTGTACGGCAAGAAGTCGATCGGCGTCATCCGGTCCACCTTCCTCATCGCAGCGGACGGGACCGTGCGGCGAGCCTGGTACCACGTCAAGGCCGACGGCCACGCCGCCAAGGTCCTTGACGAAGTGGGGAGCTGAACGGGGTCCCAGCCGCCGGGCGGCGCCGCCTCGACGCCAGGGGTGCCGCCGCCCCGACACCCCTGGGTAGGGTGTGGCGATGCCGCCCGAAAAGCCCCACTGGGCCGAACTCTTCTCCGAAGTGATCACGTCAGGACTCTGCACGGGTTGCGCGGGCTGCGTCGTCGCCTGCCCGTACGACGTCCTCTCCTACGACGACACCGGCGGAAGGTACAAGCCGTTCCACATCGATGCCGAGGGTGGCCCGGACAGCTGCACCCATGGCGTCAAGGGGTGCACCATGTGCACGCGCGCCTGCCCTCGATTCCGACTGTGGGAGCCCGAGATCGACACCCACCTGTTCGGAAGGGAGCGCACCACCGAGGAGGTGGCCGGGGTCTCGTCGGACATCGTCCTGGTGAGGGCGACCGATCCGGAGATCCGCGAGGCCGGCCAGGACGGAGGGCTGGTCTCCGCCCTGCTGATCTGGGCACTCGAGCACGACGTCATCGACGCGGCACTCGTCTCCACCCTCCAAGGCGACGGATCCACTTGGAAGGCGGTGCCCGGAGTGGCCACCACGCGGGCAGAGGTCCTCGGCGCCGCCGGGTCCCGCTACACCTACTCCGCCAACCCGCTGGCCTACCCGTTGGCCATCGAGGGGGGGGCGGAGCGGATCGCCCTGGTAGGCATGGGGTGCCAGGCCTCGGCGCCTCAGGTCATGGCCGCACGCAAGGCGGGCAAGATCGCCCGGCGGCTCTCCTTGACCATCGGGCTGCTCTGCTCCAAGACCTTCGACGACGCCATCTTTCCAGAGCTCTTCGAGGCCAGGTACGGGATCGCCAGGGCCGACATCGCAAAGATGAACATCAAAGGCGTGTTCCAGGTCTGGACACGCGACGGTGGGTTCCACGAGGTCCCCCTCAAGGAGGCGCAGGCCTGGACGAGGGAAGGGTGCACCACCTGCCCGGACTTCGCCGCCGAGCACGCGGACATCTCCACCGGTGGCATCGGCAGCTTCGACGACTGGACCCTGACCATCGTCCGTACCGACAAGGGGCGCCTGCTGCTCGACGCGATGATCGCCGACGATGCCGTCGAGACACGGCCGGGCGACGACGACCCGGCGGCCGTCACCCTGCTCCGCAGACTCGCCCGGGTCAGCCGCAGGCGGTGGCCCGAGACCGCGGTGCCGATGCCGCGCCGCCTACCGGCAACCACCTGACTCTGCACCTGGCGGACGCGAGGTGAGAATCGCCTAAGAATCGGCCAATTAGGGCCGAACGGCCCTCAACCGAAACGGGCATCGAGCGTAGGATCGGTCCAGACCACACTCACCATCCGGTGCCCGGGCCGCTCCGGTGCGGTCAACGTGGGCAGGTCGGGCCGGTTCGCCGACGGTGCCCGCCGCCCGTGAGGTCCGGTCGCCCGAGCCTGGAGGAGCACCGCTTGTTCGCCGCCCTTGGACGGTTCACCGTACGATTCCGCTGGCCGATCATCGCCGGGTGGATCATCGTTACCGTCGTCCTCAGCGTCGCCCTCCCGCCGCTCTCGAGTGTCGAGAAGAGCAGCAACTCCCAGTTCCTCCCATCGACTGCCGCCAGCGTCCAGGCCGGAAAGCTGGCTGCTCCGTTCGGGTCGCAGACCGCGTCGAATGCGACCTACGTGGCAGCCACCAACGGTGGCCCGCTCACTGCCGCCGACAACGCGGCCATCGACCGGACCGAGGCAGCAATGCGTTCGGTCCCCCGGGTGACAGCGGTGCTCGACCAGGGGGTATCGGCCGACGGGAGGGCCCGCAAGGCGCTGGTCGAGCTGGGCCTGCCCTCGTCGTCCACCGGCAGCGCGGCCACTCGTTCGGTGGAAGCTCTGAGGTCGACCTTCACTCCGTCGAGCCCACACCCGGGCCTGGCCATGCACCTGACCGGTCCGGTGGCCCAGACGGTCGACCAGCAGAACCAGACCAGCAAGACCCAGACCCTGGTCGAGCTGCTATCGGTCCTGTTCATCGTCCTCTTGTTGCTGCTCACCTTCCGAGCACTGCTCGCTCCACTCGTCGCCCTGTTCCCCTCGGTCGTGGCTCTCGTCGCCGCCGGCCCGATCATCGCCCAGTCCGCCCGCATCGGCGTGCAGGTCTCGGACCTCACACCCATCCTGTTGATCGTGGTCATGCTGGGGGCGGGCACCGACTACGGCCTGTTCCTCATCTTCCGGGTCCGCGAGGAGATTCGCCGGGGCCGGTCGACCGATGACGCGGTCTCCTTCTCGTTGTGCAAAGTGGGGGAATCGATCACCTTCTCGGGGCTGACGGTCATCGGGGCCCTGGCCACGGTAGTGATCGCCACCTTCGGGCTCTACAAGGGGCTCGGGCCGGCCCTGGCCATCGGGATCGCCGTGGCGCTCCTGGCCAACCTCACTCTGCTGCCGGCGTTGCTGGCGGTACTGGGCCGGAGCGTGTTCTGGCCCCAGGTCCCCCGGGCCGGGCACCACCGGCGCGGGGTGTGGGGTCGTATCGCCGGCAAGGTGGTAGGGAGGCCGGTGCTCACGCTCGTCATCGGCCTGGTGTTCTTCGGCGGACTGGCACTGTCGATGCTCGCCTACTCGCCGACCGGGTTCGGCGACCAGGTGGCTCCCTCCACGTCGGACTCGGGGAAGGGCCAGGCCGTCCTCGATGCCAACTATCCATCGACCGGTGCCGACCCCACCAGTGTGTTGTTCCGGCTGCCGGACTCGATCTGGAACGATCCGCAGCTTCTGGCCACAGCCCAGCAGGAACTCCAACGGTCGGGGACCTTCGGAGCGGTGACCGGCGCCCTCGACCCAAACGGGGAGATGCTGACCCCGGCCTCGCTGGCCCGGGCTCATCAGGAGCTGGCCGCCTACGGGCCTGCGACCACCCTGCCGCTGACGCCGCCGCAGGGTGTGGCCCTGACGTCCGCCGAGTACAACGCGTACCACGCCTCGACCCAGTTCATCAGCCCCGACGGCCGCACGATCCTCTACGAGACGACCCTGCAGGCAGGACCGTCGACCAGCACCGCGGCGGCTGACGCCATGCCGGCGGTGCGCGCCGCTGTCGGTGGCGTGGCACGGTCGATCGGGGCCACCGCCAGCGGGGTCAACGGATACGCACCGGTGGCGGCCGACGTCGGCGGCATCTCCGGGAACGACCTGATCAGGATCATCCCCATCGTCATGCTCGTGCTGGCCCTGCTCCTGGCCATCGTCCTGCGCAGCCTCATCGCACCCCTCTACCTGGTGGTCAGCGTCGGGCTCTCCTATCTGGCCTCGCTCGGGCTGGCGGTGCTGGCCTTCGTGATCATCGGCGGCCAGGATGGCATCAACTTCGTCCTCCCTTTCTTCATGTTCGTCTTCATCATGGCCCTGGGACAGGACTACAACATCCTGGTGATGACCCGCATACGCGAGGAGGCCCACCACGCCCCCATCCGGGTGGCGGTGAGGCGGGCCGTGGAGGCCACCGGCACGACCGTGACATCGGCCGGCCTCATTCTGGCGGGGACCTTCGGGGTGCTGACCGCCACCGGCAACACCCAGGTGAAAGAGATCGGACTCGGCCTGGCGGCCGGCATCCTCCTCGACACCTTCTTCGTGCGCACGCTGCTGGTCCCCTCGACCGTGGTCCTCCTGGGCCGTTGGAACTGGTGGCCGTCCAAGCTCTCCCACGAAGATCACAGCCACGACCCGGTGCTGGCCGACTGCGGGGACTGGGATGCCGGATCCGCACTGCTCCCACCGGCGGACAGCGCCCCCGGTACGGAGCCGAAGCCGGCCGGCCAACCCGTGGCCGGCACCGCGCGCTGACCGTTGCCAGGGCCGTCCGGCGGGTCGGAGCCGGTCCAGGGGACGGAGTACGGTGAACTGGCGTGGCCAGCCGACGGAACACCCCCAGCCGACCCACCGTGATCCTCCTGGTCCGCCACGGCCGGACACCGACCACCGGAACGGTGCTCCCTGGCCGCGCCCCCGGACTCCACCTGTCCGACGAGGGCCTGGCACAGGCCGAGGCCGCTGCCGCGCGGATCGGTGCCCTGGCGGAATCCGGCCGGCAGGCACCAGTCGCCATCTACGCCTCGCCGCTGGAACGGACCACCGAGACGGCCCGGCCGATCGCCAGGCGCCTCGGCCTCCGGGTCCGATCGGACCGGGGCCTCCTCGAGTGCGACTTCGGCGAGTGGACCGGGTCGGAGCTGAAGGCGCTGGCCAAGATGCCTGCGTGGGCCCAGGTCCAGCGATCGCCGAGCGGGTTCCGGTTCCCCGGAGGGGAGTCCTTCCTCGAGATGCAGGCCCGGATGGCGTCAGCCGTCGCCAGGTTGGTCGGGCTCCACCCGGGCGAGACCGTCGTGGCCGTGTCCCACGCCGATCCGATCAAAGCAGCGGTGGCCGCGGCGGCCGGGACCCCGCTCGACCTGTTCCAGCGCCTGGTCGTCTCCCCGTGCTCGGTGTCGGCCCTGGCCTACACCGAGGCCGGGCCACATGTCCTCGCCGTCAACTCCACCGGCTCGCTGACCGAGCTGGCCATCTCATGAGCGAGGGCTACGACCTCTCCGCGGAGCGCCTGACCGTGGGCACGGTCGGTCCGGTCGGCGGCCGGCTGTTCCTGCTCCAGTGCCGCCAGGGGCCGGTGCTGCTCACCCTCAAGATCGAGAAGCAGCAGGTGGCAGTGGTGGCCGACTACCTGGCGCGGATCGTCAAGGACGCGGAGCGTCCGGGGCACCTGCCAGAGGAGCTCCCTCTCGAGGAGCCGGCCGATCCGGTCTGGGCGGTCGGGACCATCGGCGTGTCCTACGACGAGACGGACGACCGGATCGTCCTGGTGATCGAGGAGCTCGTCCCCGAGGACGAGACGGGCGCCATCGCCCGCCTGTCGATCACCCGCGAGCAGGCCGCCGGCTTTGCCATCCAGGCCACCAAGCTGGTCGAGTCGGGTCGGCCTCCCTGCCCCTTGTGCGGGTCACCCCTCGACCCGTCCGGACACGAATGCCCGCGGACCAACGGCCACCGTCCCCCGGCGGTGTGACCGGCTGGAGCCCCGACGCCGGTCCCGATCTCGAGACGGCGATCGAACTGCTTCTGACCAGCGATCTCACCGTCGAGGGCCGTCTCCCCTGGAGCTCGAACCTGACGTTTCTGGTGAGCTTCGGGGCTGACCGCGACGACCGGCTCCACGCCGTGTACAAGCCGGCCGGCGGCGAGCAGTCGCTGTGGGACTTCCCCGACGGCCTCTACCGGCGCGAAGTGGCCGCCTACGTACTCTCCGAGGCCCTCGGGTGGGGAATCGTCCCCCCGACCGTGGAACGCGAGGATGGTCCCTTCGGACCCGGCTCCCTGCAGCTGTTCATCGAGGTCGACTACGGACAGCACTACTTCACCCTCTACGACGAAGGGAGCCGCGGGGTCGAGCTGCGCACCATCTGCGCGTTCGACGTCATCGCCAACAACGCCGACCGCAAGAGCGGCCACGTGCTGGTCGGGAACGACGATCGGCTGTGGGGCATCGACCACGGCCTGTGCTTCCACCGCGAGCACAAACTGCGGACCGTGATCTGGGACTTCGCCGGCGAGCAGGTGCCCACCGAAGTCCTTGCCGATCTGGCGCGACTTCGGTCGGACTTCCCCGACCTGCTGGACGGGCTGCTGTCCGAGGTCGAGCAAGAGGCGGTCCGACAGCGGATCGCCGCGTTGCTCGGCGCGGGGACCTTCCCCGAGCCGGCCGGGGACCGGCCTCCCTATCCGTGGCCCCTGGTGTGACCGGGGTTCATCAACCGGTCAGGTCGATGTGAAGCGTCGAGTGCATCGCTGCCAGTACCGCCTGGGAGAGGCGCTCCCCACCGCCCGGGGCAAGGTGAATACCGTCAGGGGTCCGGATGTTGACCTCCGCCCCCGAGGCGTTCGGCAGGTAGGCGGTGTAGTTGCCCTGGCCGTCTCCCAGCACGGCGGTCGACGAGAGGTACGTGGCCCCCGCCGGGCGGGCGGCGACCTCGGACTGCGCCACCGAGTTGAGCACCTGCATCTTGCCGTCGAGCTCGGAGCCCGACATGGGTGGCATGCCCACCCACAGCACATAGGCCCCGGCGGCGTTGGCCTCGTCGACGAAGGCACCGATCCGCTGGCCGTAGGCGGCGTTCCACTCGGGCGTGCCGTAAGGAGTGGTGGCCGCCCCGTCGACCAGGCTCTGGGGGTCGTTGGCCCCCATCATCACCACCACCAGTTGGGGTCGGTCGTTGGCCATGTCCACCCGGAGCTCCGCCGGCCAGTCGAAGTAGTCGGGGCGCGACAGCCCGGTGTCCACCCGGCCGTCGAGCACGGGGGCGACGACGCCGGTGGCGGCCAGGTCGTTGACCAGGGGCTGCCCGAGGTCGATGCCGATGGAGTCACCGACCACCAGCACTCGCAGGGGGTCAGCCCCGCTCGGATGCTGATCGAGCACGGGAAAGGTGGTGGTCGTGGTACTCGTCGGGCCGGTGGCCGCACCAGGGCCGGCCGGTGAGGGCACCGGGGCCGGTGGGTGGGGCAACCTGTGTGCACGGCCGGGGACGGCCAACGCCAAGGACGGGCCACCTCCGGGGGGGCGGCCCAACGCCTGGTCGGTCCACCCCACCACGTGGGAGACGCCCACGGTGCGGCTGAGTGCGGCGATCGGACCCACGACGTCCAGCGCCACCGTCCTGCGGGACCCCACCGGCGACACGGTGGCTGAATGCTGGAGGCTGGGCGCGTCCAGCAGCAGCCAGACGGCGAAGCACACGGCTCCGATGAAGAGCATCCGGGTCCAGGGGACCCCTGGGCGGTTCGCCGACCGCAGCCGGGCATGGTCGGCTGGATCGCCGTGGTCGTGCCCACCGGGCCCGGCTCCCTCGTCCGAGCTCGGGCCGCCAGGTTCCTCGCTCCCCGCCACGACCACGGCCGGTGCCCCGGCGTCGGCGTCGGCGTCCACCTCCGGCGTCGGACCGCCGTTCGGCGGGAGCGGGGAGGGACGGGGAGTTCTCATGCCTAGAACCGGTAGTAGATGAAGGGCGCGACGCCTTGTGGGCCCAAGGTGGTGATCGCCAGCAGCACCACTCCCAGTATGCCCCCCTGCACCACCGGGCGGCGTGCTGCGAAGCCCTCGAGCACCCGGGCGAGCCACTCGTCGGGCAGGTACTGGCTGGCGATACCGGAGGCGATGGCCACGACTGCGAGCGGGGTGACCAGCGGCGAGGATCCCCAGCCGACGAGCAACCGGATGAGCATGGCCCAGACCGTCCCCATCGAGTCGGAGCGGAAAAGCAACCATCCGAGGCAGACCACCTGGAAGGTCACGAATCGGGCCAGGGCCACCCGACCCCGGCCCACCGGGTCGAGGGAGAGACCCTGCTCCGCCCGTTTGCGACGCCGCCACCGACCGATGGTCTGGCCGACCCCGTGGTACAGGCCCCAGGCCACGAACGTCCACCCGGCGCCGTGCCAAAGGCCGCCGATCAGCATGGTGACGATGATGTTCACCGAGACCCTCCACTCACCCCCCCGATTGCCACCCAGCGGGATGTAGAGGTAGTCCCGCAGCCAGAACGACAGGGTGATGTGCCAGCGACGCCAGAAGTCCTGGAGGGAGATGGCCGTGTAGGGGCGCCTGAAGTTCTGGGGGAACCGGAACCCGAGCAACAAGGCGATGCCGATGGCGATATCGGTGTACCCGCTGAAGTCGGCATAGATCTGCACGGCGTAGCCGTAGACGGCGAAGAGGACTTCCAGGGCGGAGTGCTGCCGCGGGTCGGCGAACACCGGGTCGACCACGTGGGCCGCCAGATAGGAGGAGAGGACCACCTTCTTCGCCAGTCCGGCCGCGATCAGCCAGCACGCCTCCACGTAGCGGACGTCGTGGGGGTCCCGCTGGCGGCGGATCTGGGGGAGCAGCTCGGTGCCACGCACGATGGGCCCGGCCACCAGGTGGGGGAAGAACGAGAGGTACACGACGATGTCGATCCCCCGGGCCGGCTTCAACACCCCCCGATGGATGTCGACCACGTAGCTGATGGCCATGAAGGTGAAGAAGGAGATGCCCACCGGAAGGGTGACCGACACCAGGGGGAGCGGTCGGCCGAGGCCAAAGAAGTGCAGCGCATTGTCGAGGTTGAGGGCGACGAACCCGAAGTACTTGAACCAGGCCAACAGGCCGATCAGCAGGGCCAGGGTCGCCCACAGCGTCGCACGGCGGCGAAGACCCGAGGCGGGGTGGATCAGCCGCCCGCCGAGATGGGCGATGCCTGTCGACGCGGCCAGCAGGAAGACGAACCGCCAATCCCACCAGGCGTAGAAGAAGTAGCTGGCCAGGACGATGAACGCCTTCCATGGCCCCGCGTAGGGATTGAGCAGCCACTGCACCGTGTAGACCACGGCGAAGAAGATGGCGAAGTCGGTGGTGGGGAAGAGCACGTAACCGTCGATCGAGCAGGATTGGACGCTGGCTGCCGCACCGGTGCGGCCGCCGTCCGGACACTACCCGGTCACCTGTGAATTGCCTGTGATCACCTGACGGTCCACGACGCTCGCGAGGTCCACACGCAAGCGCGATGGCCCGGTGGTCATCCGGGACGGTCGCCCCGACTCAGCCCTTTGCCTTGAGCGCCTCGATCAGCTTGGGCAGCACCTTGTGGACGTCGCCCACGATGCCGAGGTCGGCCACGGAGAAGATCGGGGCATCCGCGTCCTTGTTGATCGCCACGATGTTCTTCGAGTTCTTCATGCCGACCAGGTGCTGGGTGGCACCGGAGATCCCGCACGCCAGGTAGACGGTGGGCTTCACCGTCTTACCGGTCTGCCCGACCTGGTGGGAGTAGGGGACCCAGCCGGCATCGACGATGGCCCGGCTGGCACCGGCGGCACCCTTGAGCAGAGATGCCAGCTCCTCGATCAGCGCGTACTGGTCCTTTTCGCCGAGGCCACGCCCGCCGGACACCACCACAGCGGCCTCGTCCAACTTGGGCCCGGTGCGCTCCTCGACATGGCGGGCGATGATCCGTGCCGCATTGGTGGCCCCGGAGTCCGGTGCCGGAGCCGCCACCACCGAGGCGGGTGCTCCGCCGGACGGTTCGGCGGCAAAGGACTTGGCCCTGATCAGGTAGATCCCCGGGCCTTCGGCGGTGAACCGGGCCGACAGGACCTGGCTGCCCCCGAAGATGGCGTGCTGGGTGACCAGCCCCCCGTCATCCGCCGTGAGACCGACCACGTTGGTCAGCACCGGCCGGTCGAGCTTGGCCGACAGGCGACCTGCGACATCACGTCCGTCATAGGTGGCGGGGAGGAGGATGGCATCGGGACCGTTTCCGGCCGACACCGCCGCCGCTATGGCGGAGGCGATCGGCACACCCGGCAGGGCCCCGCCGAGATCGCCGACATCGTGCACCGTCGTGACGCCGTACTCGCCGAGGGTAGCAGCCACCGATTCGGTGGCCTCCCCCCAGGCAACGGCCTCGACCGTCCCGGCCAGCTGCCTGGCCTGGGTGATCAATTCGAGGGTGGTGGTGATGGGCGCCCCATCCGCAACTTCGGCGAGGACCCAGATCTTGTCGACAGACATATGTGCTTGTTCTCCTACCCGATCCCTACAGGACCTTCAGTTGCTCGAGGAATTCGATGACCCGCTGGTGGCCCTCGCCCTCGTCGACGACGAGCTCGCCGGCGGCGCGTGCCTCGGCATCGGCTACCTGCGTGATCCGCTGGCGCGCCCCTGCGGAACCGACCTGGCCGGCATCGAGCCCGAGGTCGGCCACCGTGAGGATCTCCACCGGCTTCGACTTGGCCGCCATGATCCCCTTGAACGACGGGTAGCGGGGCTCCACCACACCGGCGGTCACGGTCACCAGCACCGGCAACGGGCTCTCCACCTCGTCGTAGCCGGCCTCGGTCTGGCGCTCCACCTTCACCGATGTTCCGGTGATCTCCACCTTTTTGGCAAAGGTCACCGAGGGCAGGCCCAACAGTTCGGCGATCTGCACCGGGGTGGTCCCGGTGTACCCGTCCGAGGACTCGGTGGCGGCCAGAATCAGGTCCGGCTCGGCCCGCTTGATGGCGGCGGCCAGCACCTTGGCCGTTCCCAAGGCGTCCGTTCCGGCCAGCAGGTCATCGCTCACCAGGATGGCCCTGGCCGCTCCCATCGCCAGCGCGGTGCGCAAGCCCGAGGTCTCACCGTTGGGAGCCATCGACACCAGGGTCACCTCGCCCCCCCCTGCGGCATCGGCCAGCTGAAGGGCCATCTCCACCCCGTAGGCGTCGGAATCATCGAGGATGAGTTTTCCGGCTCGCACGAGATTCTTCGTCCCCGCATCGAGGGCCGGGGGCGCGGCCGGATCAGGGATCTGCTTCACACAGACAACGACGTTCATGGGCGTGCATTGTTGACGAAATCCGGCCCTTCGACCAATCGGGCCGTGATCCCAGGTCAGGACGCCCGGTGGTGCGCCGTCTGACCGGGCCGCACCGAGCCCGCTCCCGCCCGGTCAGACCGACCCGAGGATCTCCAGGGCCAGTGCCACGTCGTCGGTGATGACCGTGTCGACGCCGGCCCGCTGCACCGCCTCCATCTGGAGCTGCTCGTTGACCGTCCAGGCGGCGACCGCCAACCCGGCGCGGTGGGCCTCGTCAACCAGTGCCGCATTCACCAGGTCCACGTGCGGGTGGAGGGCGGTGCATCCCCGGCTGGTGGCAGCCGCCACGATGTGGGCCGGGTCGAACCACGGCGCGACCAGCAGGCCGGTGGGAAGCTCGGCGTGTGCCCCACGGACCGACTCGAGGGTCTCGGGCCAGAACGAAGAGATCACCACCGACGACGTCCGCCCCACGGCCACCACCAGATCCACGACCTCCCTCGCCGTCCGCTCTTCGGGGTCGAACGCCGCCTCTCCCGGCAGGTTCTTGATCTCGATGTTGACGATCATCCCCCCGCACACCTCCAGAGCGGACGGCAACAGGGGCACGAATGCGGGGAGGTCACCGACGGCCAGCTCGTGGACAGGCCCGACGCCGGCAACGACCGGGTTGTGATGGACGGCCAACGCGCCGTCCGCCGTCCTCCGAACATCGAGTTCGACACCGCTGGCGCCGAGCTGTCGGGCACGCAGGAACGCCTCGAGCGTGTTCTCGCGAACCCCACCGGCGGCGTCGGGACAGCCACGATGGGCCTGGACGGCAATCCCAACCATCGAGTTCGGTGCCTCCCGAGTTCTGCCGCCCTGGTGGTGCATCGCGTGGCAAAAGTCGTGCAAAAGGCCCCAAAACTGCTTGCAAGCGTTGGTGCCGGTGATTACTCTAGTGAACGAAACCTGAACAGCCGGTGACACTTTGGCGCCGAGCTATGTGAAACAGATCACAAATCGGGATTCTCGGGACTCTGGAGCGGAGGAAATCAGCGTGGCCCTTATGTGGAACCGCACGGTTGAATGGGACGATGGGGACTGGCGGCACCTTGCTGCGTGTCGGAGCACTGAGCCCGACCTCTTCTTCCCGATCGGGACGACCGGTCCGGCCATCGATCAGATCGACTCGGCCAAGCGGGTCTGCCGTGGATGCGACGCACAGGAGCCGTGCCTCGACTTCGCCCTTGCCACCAATCAGGAGTCGGGCGTGTGGGGCGGGACCTCCGAAGAGGAGCGTCGCAAACTGCGCAAGGCCTGGCTCGCTGCTCGCCGCCGGGCTTCCTGACCGACCACCTCCGAGCCCCGGCTCGCTACTGACCGATCGGCTGAGCCACCTGCACCGGGAGTTCGATGGTCACCATCGTGCCGGCCAGCGCGGGGTCGATCTCACGCCTGTTCTGCATAGTGATGGTTCCGTCCAACTGGCTGCGGACCAGATCGCGGACGATGGACAGCCCGAGGCTCTGGGTCGCATCGATGTCGAACCCGTCGGGTAGCCCCGACCCGTCGTCGATCACCTCGACCCTGCGCGTGGTGCCGCCACTGGCGCAGTGCACCCGGATGTAGCCCGACGACTGGGGAGCGGAGTCCCCCGTTCCTTCGGTCCCACCCCGACCCTCCGAACCCTCGGCCCCGTCCTCGGCGTCGGCGCCGGCGTCGGCGTCGGCGTCGGGGAACGCATGCTCGATGGCGTTCTGGACCAGCTCGGCCAGCACCACCGCCAGCGGCGTCGCCACATCGGCGGGGACCTCGCCGAGGCCCCCGGTCACCTCGAACGTCAGATGGCGCGACACCACCGAGTCCTCCGCCATTCGGATCAGCGAGGTCACGATTTCGTCGAAAGGCACCTGGTCGCTCGGTTCGCGGGACAGGATCTCGTGCACGATCGCGATGGACCGCACCCGGCGCTCCGCCTCGAACAGGGCCACCCTGCCTCCCCCGGGCGGGAGGCGCCGTGCCTGCAGGCGGAGCAGGGCCGAGATGGTCTGCAGGTTGTTCTTGACCCGATGGTGCACCTCGCGGATGGCCGCATCCTTGGAGAGCAACAGGCGGTCGAGTCGTCGCACGTCGGTGACGTCCCGCATCAGCACCAGGCAACCGGTCACCTCCTCACGCTCGAGCAAGGGGATGCAGTGGAGCAGCACGGTCACATCCGGTCGGCGCTCCACCTCCTCGACCACCGGCAGCGCCGAGGCCAACGCCCATTCGATGGCCGACTCCTCGATGCCGAGGTCGGTGAGGCGCCGGCCCTCGATCTGGGAGTACATCCCCATGCGGTGGAGGGCATTGGTGGCGTTGGGCGAGGCGTACCGGACCCGGCCCTCTTCGTCGACCAGGACGACTCCGTCACCGACCCTGGGCGCCTCTTCGGTGGCGGCCTCCTCACTGGGGAAGGGGAAGGACGACTGGGAGAGCATGACGGCGAACCGGTCGAAGACGTCCCGGTAGGTCCGTTCGAGGTGGCCGGGTCTCCGGCCCGCACCGGCGGAGAGCCGCGCCAACACGGCCACCGTGGTCCCCTCGCAGCGGACCGGGATGCAGTGGAGGCGAACCGGCTCCTCGCCGACCTCGAGCAGCATCTCCCCCCGGGACGCCTCCCCGGACTGGAGGGTGAGGACCACCTGGGGCCAGTCGGAGGACCCGGCAGTCTGGCCGACCAGGTCGTGCTGCACCACGGTGGCACTGTTGGACGGGCGCATCTGGCCCAGCACCACCAGCTCCTGCCCGTCGGGATGGGGGTCACCGGCGGTCGGGGCCATCGGCGCCATCAGCACCAGGTCCGAAAACGACAGGTCCGCCAGAATGCCCCAGGTACCGAGGAGGCGTTGGAGGTGCCCCAGCTGCGCCTCGTCGAGGTTGGTGCGCTCGAATGCGAGCTCTGCGGGCGTGGCCACTGTCAGCCCGGGTCCAGCGAGGCCACCGCGACCTCGTAGGGCTGCCGGTTGCGGAAGCCCCGCAATCGGGTGGCGCCGGCCGACAGCAACAGGTCCCGAAGGTCGCCGACACGATCGGCCACGTCGGGGAGGTCGTGGGCATCCGACGCGGTGGTGAGTGGAACGCCCTGGTCGATGAAGCGCCTGAGTAGGGGGGGTGCAGGGTACTCCTCGCCCATCGGCTTCCTCCACCCTGCCGAGGACACCTCGGCCGCCATGCCAGACCGCACCGCGGCCTCGGTGATCCGATCGTAGAACTCGTCGGGCACGGCCGGCACCCGCCCGGCGATCTTGACCAGGTCCGGGTGGGCGAAGACGTCGCATACCCCGGACTCACCCAGCTCCTCCATGGCCCGGGTGTACTCATCCCACACGGCATCGACGTCGCGGATCTCCCACTCGGCGAGCATCAGCGGTTCGCTCAGGACGTCGAACCGCCAGGCGCCCAGCCAGTGGACGGACCCCAGCAGCACGTCGAAGGGGTAGCCGGCCAGAAACCCGGCCACCTGGTCCATACGGTCCCGGTAGAAGTCGACCTCGAGGCCGAGCACGACCGGAAGACCCTCGGCCTTCACTGCCTGGACCACCTCGACATAGGTGTCGAGATCCACCCGGGCGTGATGGTCCCAGTAGGCAGCCATGCTCGGACGCAGCGCCTCGACGGGCAGGTCCTCCCAGAACCCACCCAGCAGGTCCTTCGCCTGGGTGAACCGGAAGAGATGCTCGGTGAGGGCGATCTCCTCCACCCCCGCGTCCACGGCGCGCTCGCAGTAGGCGGCCACCTGCTCGATGGTGGCCTCGGCATCCCCTTGCGAGTGGGGCCAGAGGTGAAGGTGGTAGTCCAACACTGTCGTACTCGGTCCTTTCGAAACCATGTGGTGCTCCGGCCACCGTGCCGACCGGAGCGGGCGGCCGGCTCTAGCCTGCCCGGCGGATCAAGGTGACTCCGTCCCGGACGGTGGTCTGGACGGCCACCACCCGGAGGTCGGCGGCCAGTGCCTCGTTGAAGCGCCGGAGGGCGACGGTGTCCTCGCTGGTGTCATCCGGGTCGAGGATCCGGCCACTCCAGAGCGTGTTGTCGGCTGCGATGAGGCCCCGGGGGGCGAGCTTGGGGAGCACCGCTTCGAAGTAGTCGAGATAGGAGGCCTTGTCGGCATCGATGAATACCAGGTCGAACGGCCCGTCCAGGGTCGCAATTGTCTGGATGGCCGGGCCGACCATGACGTCGATGCGTCCGGCATACGGGCTGGCCGCGATATGGCGACGGGCGAACTCGGCGTGCACCGGCGACAGCTCGCAGGTGATGATCCGCCCTTCCGGCGCCAGCCCGGCCGCCATCGACAGCGACGAGTAGCCGCCGAACGTCCCGATCTCGAGGACCGACCGGGCACCGAGGGCGAACGTGAGCATCTCGAGGAAGCGGCCTTCGAGCCTGCCCACCATCATGCCGGGGAACTCGAGCGTGGCCCGCAGGTCGTCGGCCAGCTGCTCGAGGAAGCGGGGCGGGGCGGTGGTGTGCTCCGTTGCGTAGGCCTCCAGCGCGGGGTCGACGATGTCGGTCATGGATGCATCGTAAGTCAGGCGGGACCCGTCTTCGACGGCCCGTCCACCGTCGCCGTCGGGCACCGCAGCGGCGGCGGCACCGGCGGTTGCTAGTCCCAGATCTGTTCACCCAGCCGGATCAGACCGGCCAGATCGAAGATGTCCGTCTCGAAGAACGGCACGGTCGCCAGCACGTCGGGCACCACCGAGAGGCTGGAGCGCTCCTCCATCTCGCGGAGGGCCACCACCTGGAAGTTGAGGTACCCGTCCGCCACCTCGGTGAGCACCCTGGCGATCTGGTCGATGTCGCCGAGGACTGGGTCCACCAGGGTCAGTGTCGGGGAGAGCTGCGCGGCGAACTCCTCGGCCCGCTCCTTCATCGACTCGGCCACCGAGGCACCGGCTGCCCCCCGGAGGTAGTCGGGAAGCACCTTGTTCAACACGATGGCACCCAGGTGGAGGCGCCGGTTGGTGAGCTGCTCTGCGAAGAACTCGGCCTCTCGGAGGGGCACCGCCTCAAGGGTGGAGACCACGACAAAGGTGGTGCGTCGATCGGACAGGAGCCGCCCCACCGCGTCGGACCGCTCGACGAAGCCGGCGTACATCGACTGGAAGAGGATGAAGAACTCCGAGATGTCGGCGAGGAACTCGGTGCCGAGGATCCGGTCCGCGATCTGGTAAAAGGGCTTGGTTGCCACGTTGACCAGGCGCGAGCGATAGGGAACGATCAGCCAGCGCAGCAAGCGGGAGGAGAAGAAGTCGGCCATCCGCTGGGGGGCGTCGAGGAAGTCGAGGGCGTTCCGGGTGGGCGGGGTGTCCACCACGATCAAGTCGTAGTCGCTTGCCGAATGGATCTCGTAGAGCCGCTCCATGGCGATGTAGTCGTGGCTCTGGACGAACCGACCGGCGATGTTCTGGTAGAGGGGATTGGCCAGAATTTCATCCCTGGTCTGGTCGTCAGGAGCGTGGTGCGCGATGAGGGCGTCCCACGACTCCTTGGTGTCGAGCATGGCCGCCCACAGCTGTCCCCTCGGCTTCACCCCGGCGGAGCGGAACGCCTCGTCGGGGACACGGTGCTCGGTGTTGCCGATGCCGTCCAGTCCCAGGGCATTGGCCAGTCGCTTGGCGGGGTCGACGGTCAGCACCAGTACCTTGGACCCGTGCCTGATCGCGGCCATCACCGCGGCTGCAGCTGCAGTAGTTGTCTTACCGACGCCACCCGGCCCGCAGGCCACGACGATCTCCTTGGTGGCGAGCAGCCCGTCCATCGAGCCGCCGCCCGCGGGGGGCGCTCCTCGGGGTGCCTTGCCGGTGCCGGCGTCGGCCATCAGTAGCCCAACTCCTCTCCCAGCGAAGCCGCCACCTGCCGGGTGGTCCGCAGCCCGTGGGAGCGGGTGAAGAGATACGGGAGATAGAGCATGGGAATTGCCCCGTCGATACTGAGACGGAGCCGATCGAGATGGGTGGAACGGGTCCGCCGCATGGTCACCGCCAGGCGGGCAGCGTCCAGCACCGGGCCGGCATCACCCCCGACCAGCTCGTTCAACCGGCCGAGGGCCTCGCTCGAGCCCAATACGTCGAACACCTCTTCCTCCTGCCGGCCGAACAGTTCGGGCAGGACTCGGTTCACCACCACTGCGGCGAGTCGCACGGTGGTCTCCTCCCTCACCCGGACCGCCAGTTCGATCGTCTCGGTGACCGGCATCTCCTCGGGGGTGCACACCGCCACCAGGCCGGTGGCTGCCGGGTCGGAGAGGATGTCGAGCATCCAGTCGGTCTGGGACCGGATGAGGCCCACCTTGACCAGGTTGTTGATGGCCTGGGGAGCGGCCAGCTGGCCGATGATGTGGCCCGAGGCCGGTGCGTCGACCACCACCAAGTCGTAGTTGCGCTCGCGGACCTCGTAGCAGAGCTTGCCGACCGTTAGGATCTCCCGGACCCCGGGTGCCGCCGTCGCCACGAAGTCGAAGGCCTTGGCCAGGGGCCCGATGCGCCCGATCACCGGGATGCGCAGCTGGAGCTTGAGGTACTCGCGCAGCGACGCCTCGGTGTCCATGGTCATGGCGAAGACGTCGGGCAGGACCTCCCTCTCCTTGAACCCGGTGGGGGGTGCCTCGTAGAAACCGGCCACATCGCCTTTGGCATCGACCTCACAGATGAGGACGCGCTTCCCCCGCAGCGAGGCGAACAGGGCCATGGCCGAGGCGACCGTCGTCTTGCCCACGCCCCCTTTGCCGGTGACGAAGACCAGCTTGAGATCGAGCAGCGCGGTCATCGAACCGGCAGCCACGTCACCGATCGGCGCCGCACCCGGCGGCGATGCCCGGTCGAATCAGGAGATCCCGAAGCCGACCCGGCGGTCCGAATTGGGCGGGTCCACTTCGACGTAGGCCACCTTGCCGACGGGAACCCCGACCTGGCGGCCCTTCCGATCGGTCAACCAGAGGATGGTTCCGTCTTCGGCCAACGCAGCCTCGATGTCGGCCAGGACCTTTTCGCGCTCCGCGTCGTCGGGCAACTCGATGTCGAGCTCCTTCATCGACTGCACGATCCCGATACGCACGTCCACCTGGCACGCTCCTCTCAGCTGGCTCCGGCAGATCTGCCGGCTCACTCCGACGATACAAGGTCCGGGCCGCCCGGCGTCCCGCCGTCACAGCGATGGGGCACACTGGCTGCATGGAACGGGAGAACGAACGCAACCGCCGCTGGGCTGCGACCATGTCCGGCCACGGCGGTCCGTGTATCACGTTCGCCCACGCCGACAGCCGTGCAGGCAGCGGTGCCGAGCTTCCCATGCACGGCTTCGATCGTGAGGCGCGGGAGGAGGCCGAGCGGGTGCAGCTGGCACCCGGTGCGACCCACGGGCTCGGGGCCGGAAATCGGGCGCGGCCCGAGGAGCCCGACCCGTGGCGCACCTGTTTCGAACGCGACTGCGACCGAATCCTCCACGCCACGGCGTTTCGGCGCCTGGCCGGCAAGACGCAGGTCTTCGTCTTCCCCGACGATCACCAGCGCACGAGGCTGACCCATGCGCTGGAGGTGGCCCAGGTGGCCACCGGCATCGCCCGGGCCTGTCGCCTCAATGTCGCCCTGACCGAGGCGATCGCACTGGGTCACGACTGTGGCCACGGCCCCGGCGGCCATGCCAGCGAGGATGCGTTGTCCCCCTACCTCGATGGGGGGTTCGACCACGCCCCGTGGGGAGCAGACGTCTCGCTGACATCGCTCAATCTCTGCCACGAGACGCTCGATGGGATTCGCAACCACTCGTGGTCGCGGCCCGCGCCGTCGACCCCCGAGGGCGAAGTGGTGAGCTGGGCCGACCGGGTCGCCTACGTCTGTCACGACTTCGAGGACGCGGTGAAGAGCGGGATCGTCACTCCGAACGCGCTGCCCCAGCTGGTGCGGGAACGCTGCGGTGATCGGCGAAGCCAACAGTTGGGCACCTTCATCGATGCCATGGTGTCCACCATCCTGAGCTCGGGTCGGATCGGCATGGCCGATGCGCAAGCCGAGGCCCTGGCCGCCTTTCGGGCCAGCAACTACGAGCACATCTACCTCCGGCCCAGCTCGGTGGCGCAGGGGCGGTCGGTGGTGGCGGTCCTGCAGGCCCTCGTCGACCACTTCGGCGACCGGCCGAATCTCATTCCGGACGGTGGCGGCCACACCGCGGACCTCACCGGCGGCGAGCCACGTGCCGTGCGGGCCGCGGTGGCCTATGTCGCGGGCATGACCGACCGCTTCGCCTTCAGCCAGGCCGTGGCCCTGCTCGGCTGGCATCCCGACAAGCTCCCGGCGGGCATCGGGGTGACCCAGCAGATCTGAGCGTCACCCGGCTCCGGTGGTCGTGGCCTGACCGGGCCGGACCGAGCTCCTTCAGACCTCTTCGGCCATGCCCTTGTCGCCGGTCACAAGGACGGGGCAGGGTGCGTGGCGCACCAGGTGATCCGATACCGAACCGAGCACGGCACGCTTGAGGCCTCCATGGCCCCTCGAGCCCACCACGACCGCCCTCGCCGAAAGCTCTGACGCGAGCTGGCAGATGGCCACGCCGGGCACACCGCCCAGGATGTACTCGTCGGCGCCCTCGATCCCCAACCGCTCCCGGGTGTCGGCGACGATCGCCCTGGCCTCCGCGGCGGCAACGTCCGTCTTCCGGTCGAACTCCTCGGGTGAGGTGACTCCCCCGGCCATGCCGGAACCGGACAGGAGCCCGGGGTCCGGTGAGTCCATCACCGTGACGATCGCGACGCGCGTGCCCGGACCGAGGAGCACGACACCGGCGGCCAGTGCCCTCATCGAGAGATCGGAGCCATCGGAACAGAGCAGGACCGGCGACGTCACGGCTCAACCGTAGCAACCGGCCCGCACTGAACGTCGAGGGCATCGTCGCACCGGGCGAGGAGCCGAGCGACCCTCGGGGCGGGTGCCCGGAGGAGCAGGCGCCCGGTCGACGCCGTAGGATCGGAGTCAACTCGCGAATCCAGTGGTACCGATCAAGGAGGTCTTCGATGACCACCCGGGTGTCACACCGGTCGAACGTCGAGGAGGCCATCGTCGAAGCGGACCCGGCGGCCCGTGGTGCGGCAAACGGGATGCCCGAAGCCCGGCGAGCCGGTGTCACCCCACGAAGCGATGCGGTAGCCGCCAGGAGCACCGCCCCCCCTGAAGGCAGTGCCGCCCACGCGTTGACACCGCTCCTGCGGGCCCTGGTGGGCACCACGGTGCCGGTGCGCTTCGAATTCTGGGACGGGAGCGTGATCGGCCCCGCCGAGTGCATCGGGACGTTGCGGATCCGGTCGGTCAACGCGGTGCGCCGCATCCTGTGGGCCCCCGGCGAGTTGGGGGTGGCCCGCGCATTCGTAACCGGAGACCTACCGTCGACGGTGACCTCTACGCCCTGATGCGCGCCCTCCACCATGCAGCCCCGCGCGAGCTCCGCCAGATGAACATCCGGACGATCGCCGGTGCCGTCGATGCCGCTCGGCGGTTGGGCGCCCTCGGACCACCACCGCCCGCACCGCCCGAGGAGTGCCGGCCCGCGGGCAGGCTGCACTCACCATCGCGGGACGCCCGGGCCGTCAGCCACCACTACGACGTGGGCAACGACTTCTACCGCCTGGTCCTCGGTCCAAGCATGACCTACTCGTGCGCCCGTTTCGTCTCCGAGGGCACCACCCTCGAAGAGGCCCAAGCCTCCAAGTACGAACTGATCTGTCGGAAGCTGGGCATCGACCGACGTCCTGGTGCCCGGCTGCTCGACGTCGGCTGCGGGTGGGGTTCGATGGCCATCCACGCGGCCCGTCGCCACGGTGCCCGGGTGGTCGGCGTGGCGCTCAGCCGCGAGCAGGTCGACCTAGCCGAACGGCGGGTCACCGAGGCCGGCCTCGACAGCCGCGTCGAGATCCGCCTCCAGGACTACCGCGACCTGCGCGGCGAACAGTTCGACGCCATCTCGTCGATCGGCATGTTCGAGCATGTCGGCACCGCCCTGATGGCCCGCTACTTCGGGGTCCTCCGACAGCTGTTGGCACCGACAGGGCGACTGGTGAACCACGCGATCTCCAAGCCGGGGGGGTCGAGGCTCGCCAATCGGACCTTCGTCGGGCGGTACGTCTTCCCCGACGGGGAGCTCGTCGACGTGGGCCAGGTGGTGCTGGCCATGCAACGGGCCGGCTTCGAGGTCAGGGACGTGGAGTCGTTGCGAGAGCACTACTCACGGACGCTCCACCACTGGGTGGCCAACCTCGAGGAGCACTGGGATGAAGCTGTCGCCCTGGTGGGTCTGGCCAGGGCCAACATTTGGAGGCTGTACATGGCCGCCTCGGCCAACGGGTTCGATGACGGGGGCCTGGCCATCCACCAGGTGCTCGGCGTGGTCGCCGGGCCGGACGGACGAAGTCGGATGCCGCCCACCCGGGCGGGCTGGGGTTGAACCCCTCGTCGCCGGACAGGGTCAGCTGACCGAGAGCTCCTTGCGGTAGACCCGGGCCGGGCCCATCTCGACGATCGAGGTGGCAAGCCCGGAGAAGACCGCGGCCGCCTCGCCCTCCGGATCGGCCACGGTCACCGGGATACCCTCGTCGCCACCCTGGCGCAACGCCGGCACCAGGGGCACCTGGGCGAGGAGCGGGACACCGAGCTCGGAGGCGAGGTGGCTCCCTCCGCCTGCGCCGAACAGTTCGTAGCGGGTCCCGTCGTCACCGGTGAACCAGCTCATGTTCTCGATGACCCCTCGCACCGCCAGCTTCAATTTGCGGGCGGCGTAGGCCGAGCGCTGGGCCACCCGCTGTGCTGCCGGCTGGGGCGTGGTGACCACGAAGACCTCGGTCTTCGGCAGGTACTGGCCGAGGGAGAGGGTCACGTCACCCGTGCCCGGGGGCATGTCGATCAGCAGGAAGTCCGGCTCCCCCCAGTAGGCATCGACCAGAAACTGCTCCAGGGCCTTGTGCAGCATGGGCCCCCTCCAGATCACCGGGGTGTCGTCGGCGACGAAGAACCCCATCGACAGGCAGCGGACGCCGTTGGCGGTCGGCGGTACGACCAGGTCGCCAATGATGAGCGGATCGGAGGTGATCCCCAGCATCTTCGGAACGGAGAACCCGTAGACATCGGCGTCGAGTACCCCGACGTCGAACCCCATGCGGGCGAGCGCCACGGCCAAGTTGACGGTGACCGACGACTTGCCGACACCTCCCTTCCCCGAGGAGATCCCGATGATCCGGGTCTTCGACCGCGGGAGCATGAACCGGTTCGGCCGGCCTTCTTCGTGGCCGAGCTGCCCGCCGTGGGAGTGGCCGTGGTCGCCATCGGGAGCGTGCTGGGTCCCTCCGTCGACCGGCTCACCCCGGAGCAGCATCCGGAGGCGGGCCCGAGGCTCCTCGTCCATGACCACCCGATCCACCGTGAGCTGGTCGACACCGGGCAGGGGGCCGACCGCGTGGCGGATCCGGCCGACCAGCTCGTCGACCTGGGGATAGTCCGCCACCGGAAGGGCGACTTCGACGGTCACCTTCCTGCGCCTCACCTGCACCCGGCCGACCATGCCCAACTCCGCCAGTGGGCGGCGCAATTCGGGATCGATCACCGCAGCAACAGCGGCCGTGACCTGCGACTCGTCGATGGTCATCCAGGTTCTCCTCAGGGAATTTCAGGCTCACCGGTAGACTAGGGGACGTGCACGTGGACGCAGACAGACCCATCCCCTTCCCCACGGACAGGCCGGGCCGCGGTGCGCGGGACCGTGGGATCGATTCGGCACAGTCCGACAGCCACTTCGCCGCAGCAGTCACTGCGGTGACCTCCGCGTTCGGTGATCCGACCCGGCGCGAGATCTACCTGTTCGTCCGATCGAACCCGGGCGCCACCGCCTCGGAGGTCGCTGCCCAGTTCTCCCTGCACCCCAACGTCGCCCGGCATCACCTCGAGCGACTGGCAAGCGGTGGCTACGTGGAGATCACCATGGAGCGAGCAGCCGGAAACGGCGCCGGCCGGCCCTCCAAGCGCTTCCGGGCAATCGCCAACGATCCGACCCTGGACCTCCTCACCCGCAGGGACGACCTGGTGGTCCTGTTGCTGCAGGAAGCGCTGCAACTGCTCGGCCCGGTGGCCGCCGAGGCCATGGCCGAGCGTGTCGGAGAGGAGTACGGCCGAACCCTGGCCGGTCAGATGTCGCCCGGCGACACCCAACGCTCGCTGCGCACGGCCATGCACTCCATCGCCGACACCCTGACCGCCCACGGGTTCGCGGCCCATGCCGAGGACCAGGGCGCGAACACGGCTGTGGTGGCCGACAACTGCCCGTTCGGCGATGCCGCTTCGCAGTACCCGGTGCTCTGCGCCGTCGATCGGGGCATGGTCAAGGGCCTCCTTGCCGGCCTGAGCGGTGATCCCGGCGGAGTCGTGCCGGTGGTGCTGTCGTCGTCCCGTGCCCGTGGAGACGATGCCTGTGCCGCGGTGATCTGACCGGCGAACCGGACCTTGGCCCGCCACTACCTCGATCACGCATCCACGACCCCGCTGCGTCCCGAAGCCCGGGCTGCCATCGACGCGTGGGACGACCTGGGCATCGTGGCAGACCCCGGCAGGGTCCATACCGAAGGGAGGATGGTCCGCGCTGCACTCGAGGACGCCCGCGAGCGGGTGGCGGCCCTCTTCGCCGTGGCCCCCCGCCAGATCGTGTTCACCTCGGGGGGGACCGAGGCCGTCAACGCCGCGGTATGGGGAGCGAACCAGCGCGACACCGGACCGGTTGCCTGCTCGGACGTCGAGCACTCTGCGGTGCGCGACTCCTCGGCGCGGTCGGGACCGGTGGTGCCGGTGACGGCCGACTCCTTCGGCCGGATCGACGTCGATGCGGTAGAGGAATCGATTCAACGGTGCCGGGCGCTTCACGGGCGACCGCCGTCGCTGCTCCACTGCCAGTGGGCCAACCACGAGGTCGGCACCGTCCAGCCGGTGGCCGAGGTGGTCGAACGGTGCCGCCGGCTCGGCATCCTCAGCCACGTCGACGCGGTGGCCGCGGCCGGCCACGTGCCGGTCGATGTGGGCCGGCTCGGTGCCGACCTGGTATCGGTGTCGGCCCACAAGCTCGGTGGCCCGGTGGGCATCGGGGCCTTGGTCGTCCGGCAGGGCCTCCGGATCGAGCCGTTCATGGTCGGCGGGGAACAGGAGCGGGCTCGGAGGGCCGGCCTCGAGAACGTCGCCGCGGCCATCGGCTTCGGGGCCGTCGCAGCCGCCCTGAGCGCACCCGCGTTGCTGGCCGCCGAAGAGGCGGCGGCCCTCCGGCACACCGATCGGATACGGGCCATCGCCGGCGAGGTCGAGGGAGTGAGCGTCTACGGCGATCCGGTGCTCCGGCTACCCCACATCGTCTGCCTGGGTATCGGAGGCGTCGAGGCAGAGCCCGTGCTCATCGGGCTCGACCAGGCAGGCGTCGCCGTCCATTCGGGCTCCTCGTGCTCGTCGGAGAGCCTCGAGCCCTCACCCGTGCTGCAGGCCATGGGCGTGGACGGTGAGCGGTCCCTGCGGCTCTCGGTGGGGTGGTCGACCACCGAGGCCGACGTCGACGCGTTCGAATCGGCGTTCGCCGCGGTGGTGGGCGGGCTCCGGGCGCTGCGCAGCTGAACCGACGCCACCGAGCGAGGCGGTCCACCGGACCAGAAGTAGGTTCTGGCCATGCGCGCCATCGTCTGCACCGAGCTCGGTCCCCTCGACACTCTCGTCCTCGAGGAGCGTGACTCGCCGGGGCCAGCGGAGGGCCAGGTGGTGGTCGACGTGCGGGCAGCCGGGGTCAACTTCGTCGACGGGCTGCTCTGCCAGGGGCGTTACCAGATCAAGCCGGCCACGCCGTTCGTGCCCGGCGGCGAAATTGCCGGCGAGGTGTCGACCGTCGGGCCCGGCGTGGACGGCATCTCGGTCGGTGACCGGGTGATCGCCTTCACCGGCTTCGGTGGGTTCGCCGAACAGGTGACGGTGCCGGCCCTCTCGCTGATCCCGATGCCGGACACCATCGACTTCGGCCAGGCAGCCACGCTGATCCAGAGCTACTGCACCATGCTGTTCACGCTGACCCGGCGCACCTCGCTGGCACCCGGCGAGTGGGTGCTGGTGCTCGGCGCCGGCGGTGGGGTCGGCCTGGCGGCCACCGACGTGGCCACCGCCCTCGGGGGTCGGGTCATCGCCGCCGCATCGAGTCAGGGCAAGCTCGATGCCGCGATGGCGATGGGTGCCGAGGCCACCGTCGACTATGAGCACGAGGATCTGAAGACCCGGGCCAGGGAGATCTCGGGAGGCGGGGTCGACGTGGTCATCGACGCGGTGGGCGGGCGGCACAGCGAGGCAGCCCTGCGGGCAACCAGGCACCTGGGGCGGTTCTGCGTGATCGGCTTCGCCTCCGGTCCGATCGCTTCGATCCCCTTGAACCAGGTGCTCCTCAACAACCGGACCGTAGTGGGAGTGGACTGGGGCGGGTGGACGTTCAGGGACCCGTTCGGCAACCGAGCGCTGATCGACGAGCTGATGGAGCTGGTCGGGAGCGGCAGCCTCCATCCGACCGAGCCCGCGTCCTACCCTCTCGCCGACGCGGCGGCCGTGATGTCCGGCCTCATCGACCGGTCGATCGGCGGCAAGGCCGTACTGGTTCCCTGACCGCGGCCGACGGCCCGCACTGCGAGGGCGGAGGTCGGTTCGACGCCGGTGGATCAGCCGGTTCCCACTTGGGGAGGGAGCGGCACGGCGGCCTGTCGGTAGGCAGTCCGGAGCTCGGACGCCGCCTGTTTCACCACCGCAACCGGCGGGTCGTCGGCAAGGAACCGCCGGTACTGGTCCACCGCTCCGGCCGCGTCGCCGTCCTGTTGGAGCAGTACCGTCCCCAGGTACAGCCGCACGGCATAGTCCGTGGGGTCGAGCTGCACCGCCCGATTGAGCTTCGCCCGTGCGTCACCCAACAGGGAGCCGCTCTTTCCCTGTAGCCCGGTCTCGTACTCGATCCATCCGAGTTGGGCCACGGCCACTTCGTTGTCGGGATGCTTGCCCAGCACGGACTGGTAGAGCTGGGCGGCCTGGCCCAGCTGACCCTGGTTCACCAGGGTCGCCGCCTGGTTGAGGGTCTGGCCGACCTGCTGTGCCTGGCTCAGGCTGATGTTGCCCGTCGGTGTCTGGCCGGGCAGTCGATTCGACGCGAACGAGATGACGGCGACGATCAACGCTGCAGCGAAAGCGGCAATCGCTCCCCCGAGGAACCACCGGCTCCGGCGGCCTCGTTCCGAGCGCCGCCGGCCGGAGCGTGCGGGCCGGGCGGTCTCCACGCCGACGCGCGCATCCAGTGCCGCCAGGCGCACCATGTCCCGATGACGGAGGGCCAGGTAGTCCTGATCGGCGAGATCGCCGGCCAAGTGCTCGGCGTCGGCGTCGGCCAACGACAGGGTGAGGAATTGCCTGCGCTCCCCGAGTACCTGCGGGTCGAGGGAGGCGGGCCCCTCGGTTGCGGGCACCTGACGACCGACAACGACCCCGACGCGGCGACGGACGAGCGCAACCGCTACCACCCCCATAGCCGCCGCTCCCCCGAGCACGGGAACCAGCCACACCAGCAGCGACCATCCACTGGCCGGCGGGTCCAGCACGATCGACGAGCCGTAGCGGGCCACCAGATAGTCCTTGATCTGCTGGTCCCCCTTCCCCTCGTCCACCAGCTGGCGCACCGTGGCCCGCACCGTCACCGCGGTCGGCGCGTTGGACACGGCCGCTGAAAGGTCTTCGCAACTCGGGCACCGCACCACCGACTCGATGGCATGGGCCCGCTGTGCTGCGGTCGGCCGCGACGACGACAGAACCCCGCTGCCGATGACCAGGGCCACCACCAGCACAGCGCCCATGGCCGTCCACAGCGGGAACTTGCGCCCGGTCACGCGCGGGTCGCCTTCGCCTCGGCGATGATCCTGTCGAGGTCGGCGGCGGTCACCGGAGCCACGATGTAGGCCACCACCCGGCCGTCCGGGGCGATCACGAACGTGGAAGGGGGCGCCCTCACCCCGAAGCTCAGGGCCAGCCTGCCCCCGCTGTCGGCCAGCGTCGGCCAGACGGCGCCCAGGGTGGACTGATAGGTGCGGGCGGCGCCCAGGGTGTCGTCGAACACCACGCTGAGCATCGATGCGTCACCGGACCTGCTGTGCTCGTACTGGAACCGCACCAGTTCGGGCCCCTCCTGTTGACAGGGTTCACACCAGCTGGCGAAGAAGTTGACCACGACGAACGTGCCGGGTGCCGCCGGCAGCCGGTACCCGGTGCCGTCGAGGGTCACCCCCCCGACCGGCGGTGCCGGTCTGGCGACCAGGGGGCTCTGCACCTCGGTGACCGTTGCCGGTGGCCGGGTGGCCAGCACGGCGACGAGGCCGGCGACGACCACCAGCACGCCGACGGCCACCCAACGTGCCGGGTGCCTGCTGGACGCCTTCATCTCGAACGCCGTTCCGCTGGTCACGACGGATCGCCCGCACCGACTGGAAGCGGATCCGCATCCGGTTCCGACCGCGCCGGCGAGCCCGCAACCGGGGCACCGGGTTCGGGGGCGACGGTCGCGCCAGCGTCCACCACGGAGGCCGACACCGGGTCGGTGGGACGGCGCCTGCGCCCCGGAATGGCCGACAGGATCGAGCCCACCACCACCAGGCCCCCACCGATCCACAACCACATGACCAGTGGCTGTACCACCACGCCGAACGTCCACACGGTCCCCTTGTCAGGGATGGAGTCGATGGTCAGGTAGACGTCGTCCCTCCAGCTCGAGTCGATGGCCGGCGTGCCCACCGCCTGGGTCCCCGCGTCGAACCGGCTGATGGCCGGGTAGAAGACGCCGCCCCGGTCGATCCGGAGGCCGGCCTCGGCGGCAGTGTGGGACGCGGTCCTCACCGTTCTCGTGTCGATGAACACCACCGTGTGCCCGGCAAAGGACGCCGACTGCCCGCGTGCCAGATGAACCTCGCCGCGCTGGCCGAATGCGGTCGCCGCTGCCAATCCGACTGCGATCACCACCACTCCGACGTGGACGATCATGCCCCCGTTGGCCCGGCCCACCAGCCCGCGCCACCCGGCCAGCACGGCTCCGACCGGTGTGCCCCCTGAAGCGCGGGCGCCCCGCCACGCCGCCCGGACCGAGAGGACCAGGGCTCGGAGCGCCGATGCCGCAGCGAACGCACCGAGGCCGAAGGCCAGCAATGGCTCGATGCCGTGGATGCCGTCGGCGACGCACAGGACCACCACCGCGACGCCCACCGCGGCCGGCACTGCCAGGCGCGCCCGCATCACCTCGACGGTGGTCTTGCGCCACGGGAGCGCAGGCGCCACCGCCATCAAGAACAGCAGGCCCAGCCCCAGCGGGACGATGAGCCTGTTGAAGTAGGGGGCCCCGACCGCCACCTGCTGGCCGGCGTCGAGGGCCTCGTAGAGCAGCGGGAAGACCGTTCCCAGCAGCACCACAAAGGCGAAGGCGACCAAGAGGAGGTTGTTGGCCACGAACGCGCCCTCGCGGCTCACGGGCGAGTCGATCCCCCCGGGGGAACGCAGACGATCACCCCTCCAGGCAATGAGGCCGACGCCCGAGACCACCACCAGTCCGAAGAACCCCAACAGCAGCGGGCCGATGGTCGAAGCGGAGAAGGAGTGCACCGACTGGATGACGCCCGACCGGGTGAGGAAGGTCCCGAGGATGGTCAGGCTGAACGTTGCCACCACCAGGGATAGATTCCAGATGCGCAGCAGGCCGCGCCGCTGCTGGACCATCACCGAGTGGAGGTAGGCGGTGCCTACGAGCCACGGAAGCAGCGAGGCGTTCTCCACCGGGTCCCACGCCCAGAACCCGCCCCATCCGAGGACCTGATAGGACCACCAGGCTCCGAGCACGATGCCGACGGTGAGGAACGTCCAGGCGAAGAGCGTCCAGCGACGGGTCTCGCCCTGCCAGTCCTCGTCGAGCCGCCCGGTGATCAACGAGGCGACAGCAAACGCGAAGGGAAGGGTGAACCCGACCAGTCCGAGGTAGAGCATCGGGGGGTGGAACAGCACCAGCGGGTTGTCCTGGAGCAAGACGTTGGGGCCCAACCCGTTGGTCGGTATGGCTCCGGACACGTGTCGAAACGGGTCGGCCGGCCCGAGCATCAGCGCGAAGAAGAAGGCCGCCACCACGTAGACGACCAGGGTGGCCCACGCCACCAGCTGCTCGCCGGATCGGCGGCGGAAGCGCCACACCATCGCCGTGGCATACCCGCCGAGGATCACCCCCCACAGGAGGATCGATCCGGCCAGGGCGGACCACATGCCGGTGATCGAGTAGAGGAGCGGTGTGGACCGGCTGTTGTTGTCGGCCACATAGGTGAGGGAGAAGTCGTGGGTGACGAGGGCGTGCTGCATGGCCGCCACCGCGATCAGGCCGCCCACCAGAACCAGCGGGGCGTAGACGTGACCGCTGCGCATGGTCGATGCGCGGTGGCGGGCGAGTCCCAGAGCGATGACGACGATGCCGGCGAGTGCAGCCACCAACCCGAGCAAGACGCCGGTGTGGCCGAACGTACCGTTCACAGTGGGCTATCGGTGTCGTACCGGCAGCAGGGTCCGAGGATCATCGCTTGGTCCCGTTCGGGGCGGTGACCCGACCGGGGTACTTGGCGATGTAGTTCGACGAGTGCTTGACCAGAATCTGGTCCGACACGAAGGTCGAGCCGCTGAAGTGTCCTACCGCGATGACCGGAATACCGACCTCGAAGAGCTGCGGGGGGCTGCCGGTGTTGTCGACCTCCAGCCGCGTCGATCCGGACGCGACGACGAAGTCCACCCCGTTCGGAGTCGGGTGGATCGAGCCGGGCTCCACCGTGCCTTCGAGGTTGAAGGTCTTCGACCCCAGGCTCGCCTGCTGGGCCACCGCCTGATCGGCGGTGAGGTAGAAGTCGAGTGCGGAGCCGAGCCCCTTCACCAACAAGAAGGCGAACGACGCGACCAAGATGACGCCCACCAGTCCATAGCGCAGGCGGTGGCTCGGACGGGTAGGCGCCTTCGCTGCGGGGCGGCGGGGCGGAAGCGGCTCAGGCGGATCCCCACCCCCGGCCGGCGGCGAGGTGGAGGGCGGCGCAGTGGTCATCGACCGTCCTCCCCGATCACCACGGCGTACGCGGAGGACTCGACCTTCTGCACCGCCCGAGTCAGCCGGCGGCGCCGCCACACCAGCTGAACGCCGTAGAGGAAGAGGATGCCCATGGTGATGGAGTAGCCGGAAGCGACGTACTTCATCAGGCGGCCTCGCCCTCGTCGACTGTCGCTCCCTCGGCCTGGCGCTCGCGGAGGGCCACGTCGAGCTCGCCCACCCCCAGCCAGTCCTCGAGGACGCCGATCCGATAGCGGACCAGCAGCATCCACACGAAGACCAAGGTGAGGGCCACGAAGCCGAGCAGCAACGTCCAGGCCATCGACCCGTGGATGGTCGGCGACAGGTTCGGATTGAGCACGGTCGCCCCCTGGTGGAGGGTCTTCCACCACAGCACCGAGAAGTGCACGATGGGAATGTCCACGGCGGCGAAGAGTGCGACGAAGGCGCTGCGCTTGGCCCGCACTTCGGGCTCGGCAGGTACCCGGCGGAGAGCCATGTACCCGAGGAAGAGGATCAAGAGGACGGCGGTGCTGGTCAGACGTGCGTCCCACGCCCACCACACGCCCCATGTCGGCCTGCCCCAGATCGAGCCGGAGATCAGCGTACACACGTTGAAGACCACGCCGACCTCCACCGCGGACGCGGCCAGGCGGTCCCAGAACAGCGAGCGGGTACGGGGCCACAGATAGAGGAGGCTGGCCGCGGCGGCCAGGCCGAACGCAAGGTACAGCGCCACCCAGGCCAGGCCCGGATGGATGTAGACCAGGCGCACCAGGTCGCCCTGGACCTGGTCGGGCGGCGTCACCCACAAACCCAGCCAGACGGTGATCGTGGTGGCCGCCAGCGCGACGATGCCGACGATCCGCACCGTCCACGAGGTGCGTACCGCCGGGGCGGGCGGGTGGGCCGTCGTCGTGTCCGGACTCACGCGGACTCCATGATGGGCCCGTAGATGACGACCCCGAGGGCCAGGTACACCGCGTCGAACATGACCAGCAGCCGAAGCCACTGAGTTCCGTCGGCCGGAACGCCTCCGGCCATGGCCGCCTGCCAGATGCGGGTGCCGGCCAGCAGTACCGGGGCCACGATGGGCAGTAGCAGGAAGGGCAGCAGGGTCTCCCGCACCCGGAGACCGGCCGACAGGGCGCCGTACAGCGTGCCGGTGACCGCCAACCCGACCGTCCCGAGAGCGCAGGACGCCACGATCAGCCAGGGCACGTCGATCCGGGCGCCGTAGAGGAGCACCACCCCGACCCCGAGCAGCGCTTCGAGCACCACCAGCTGGACGGCGACTGCCGCCGCCTTGCCGAGGAACACGCCGGCCGGGTCGAGCCCGGAGAGACGCAGTCCGTCACGGGCACCGTCCACCGACTCGACCGAGACACTGCGCTGGATGGCCAGCACGGTGCAGAAGAGGACGGCCACCCAGAAGAGGCCTGGGGCACCTTTGGCCATGAGCGCACGGTCGGGGCCGAGGGCGAAGGCGAACAGGACCAGTGCCACGATCCCGAACGGCGCCACCTGCGAGAGGGCTACCCGCGACCGTGCCTCGATGCGGAGGTCCTTGCCCGCCACCAGGACGGTCTCACGCCACATGAGCCACGTCCCCCCCGGGCTGCCTGCCGGTCGCGGCCACGATGTTCCTCTCGGCGCTCACCCGCCCGCCGGTGATGGTCACCGCACGCGTCACCAGTGACTCCACCAGATCGGCCTCGTGCGAGGCGATGACCACGGTGATGCCGGTGGAGGCCGCCTCACCGATCAGCTCGTTCAGAACGGAGCGGGCCGTCCCGTCGAGACCGGCGTGCGGTTCGTCGAGCAGCCACAGCTCGGGCCAGCGGGCAGCCAGCACCGCCAGGGCCACCCGGCGGCGCTGCCCGGCCGAGAGCTTGGAGGCGGGGGTCTTCAGCAAACGGCCGGTCAGTCCCAACCGCTCACAAGCAGGATCGATCCGGTCGGCATCGGCCCCGGCGCACCGGACGGCGAACCTCACGTTCTCCCGCACGGTGAGGTCGTCGTAGAGGTGGGAGGCGTGGGAGAGCAACCCGACCCGGCGCCGGACCTGGGTGCGCCGGAGCACCGGATCGAGACCGAGCACGGTCACCCGGCCCGAGGCGAGGGGCACCAGCCCCGCACAGACCCGGAGCAGGCTGGTCTTCCCCGCGCCGTTCGGCCCGTCGACCAGCACCGACTCGCCGGCGTCGACCTCGAGGTCGACGCCGGCGAGCAAGGGGAACCGCCCCGACAACGCGACGGCGTCGTGGAGGGAAATTGCGGAGGAGGGGGGAGCTGCTGAGGCCATAACCGTCCCTCCATGCTACGAGGGCCGGGGTTCAGGAGCCAGGCGAGCCCCCGGCCCCGGCCGACGCCCGGGGACACGACGCGGCGATCGTGCCGGCCGCACGCCGGCTCAGCTGGAGGACAAGCGGCTCAGGTGCAGGTCACGCAGCCAATTGGAGATGTGGTCCGAGATGATCGCCACGTTGCCCGTCACGAGGAGCACGCCGAAGACGACCAGCACCACACCTCCCACCAGGTCGACCAGGCGCAGCCGGCTCCGCACACGGGCCAGCACATCGGTCATCCGGCCGAAGGCAAGGCCACTGAGGAGGAACGGCACCCCGAGACCGAGGGAGTAGGCCAGCAGAAGGGCGATGCCCCCGGCGGCGGACCCGCCGGTGCCGGCAGCCAGGGTCAGCACGCTGCCCAGCACCGGCCCGATGCAGGGCGTCCAGGCGAAGGCGAAGGCCATTCCCATGACCGGTGGCGCCCAGGCGCCGAGCACCGAGGGGCGGACCACGAAGCGACGCTCTCCTGACACCGCCATCGGAAGGGTGACACCGGCGGCCATTGCCACCAGCAGCGAACCGAATGCCACGATGAGCAGGCCCGAGACGATCTCGAGTAATCGCTGGTGGGTGAGGAACAGCCGGCCGATCGCCGACGCAGACGCCCCGAGGATGGTGAAAACGACGGTGAAACCGGCGATGAAGGCGAGGATCCCCCGCACCAACATGCTCCGCTCCCGCCGCAGGTCCGCCGCTGTCGGGCCGATCGCCTCGATCGACGCCTCCGGGGGCTCCACCGCCTGTTCGGTCGTCACGCCGGTCGGTACCGGGACCAGCGCCGTCGGACGGGGGGCGGGGTGCAGGGCGCTCAACTCGGCGGCGGACAGCCCCGACACCATCGACAAGTAGGCCGGCACCAGCGGGAGGACGCACGGCGAGAGAAACGACAGCATCCCCGCGCCGAATGCCACCAGGAGTCCGAGCGGGTCGGCGTGGATCGCCGCCATGCCTGCCGTGACCAACTGCTACGCCAGCTGGCTCTTCACCAGCGCCAGGTCGGCCTCCACCATCATCTCCACCAGGGCGGGGAACTCGACATCGCGGTGCCAACCGAGGGTCTTCTCCGCCTTTGCGGGGTCACCGACGAGCAGGTCCACCTCGGCCGGCCGCAGGTAGCGCTCGTCGATCATCACGTACTTCTCCCAGTCGAGACCTGCAGCGGCGAAGGACAGTTCCACCAGCTCCTTGACCGAGTGGGTCTGTCCTGTGGCTACCACGTAGTCGTCCGGCTGGTCCTGTTGGAGCATCAACCACATGGCCCGCACGTAGTCGGCGGCGAAGCCCCAGTCGCGCTGGGCATCGAGATTGCCCAGGGACAACTTGTCGTCGATGCCGGCCTTGATCCGGGCTACCCCGTGAGTCACCTTGCGGGTGACGAACTCGAGGCCTCGCCGGGGGGACTCGTGGTTGAAGAGGATCCCCGACGAGGCGTGGAGGTCGTAGCTCTCGCGGTAGTTGACCGTGATCCAGTGGCCGTAGACCTTGGCCACGCCGTAGGGACTGCGGGGATAGAACGGCGTGGTCTCCACCTGGGGTACCTCGAGGACCTTGCCGAACATCTCCGAGGAGCTCGCCTGGTAGAAGCGGATCTCCGGGTCCACCGTGCGGATGGCGTCGAGCACACGCGTCACGCCGAGCGCCGTGGTCTCGCCGGTGAGGACCGGCTGGTTCCACGATGTCTGGACGAAGGACTGGGCAGCCAGGTTGTAGACCTCGGCGGGCCGGTTGTCGCGCAGGATGTTGATCATCGAAACTTCGTCGAGGAGATCGCCGGCCACCAGGGTGATCTGATCCTGGATGTGAGCGATCCGCTCGAAGTTGAGTGTGCTCGACCGCCGCACCATGCCGCACACCTCATAGCCCTGGCCGAGCAGGAACTCGGCCAGGTAGGAGCCATCCTGGCCGGTGACACCGGTGATCAGTGCTCGTTTCGCCATGCTGTTCCTGCTCCTCATGGGTCAGTGGGGGTCATGTCGTCTTCGAAGGCCGTCCGCCAGGCCGGCGGCCGTTTCTCGATGAAGGCGGCGATCCCCTCCGCCGCTTCGGCCGTCTGGCTGGTGACGGTCAACATGGCATGGAGATAGGGAAGCGCCTCGGTGGCCGCCGAGTCCAGTACAGCGTAGAACGATTCGCGGCCCAACCTCATCACCCCGGGTGGCTTGGAGGCCAGCAGCGCCACCATGGTGGCGACTGCGCCATCGAGCTGGTCGTGTGGGACCAGCCGGGTGACGAATCCGATCCGCTCCGCCTCCTCGGCTCCCACCGCCCGACCGGTCAGCATCAGTTCCAGCGCCTTCTTCGGGGGCATCGAGCGCAGCATCGGCACGGTCACCATGTAGGGCCACAGACCGACGTCGAGCTCGGGCGCGCCGAATCGCGCCCGTTCCGACGCGATGACCATGTCGCACGCCAACGCCAGCCCGAAGCCTCCCGCCATGGCCCAACCCTGGACCCGGGCGATGGTCGGCTTGCCCAACTTCCACATCTCCTCGAAGAGCTCTGCCAACCAGCCGCGGGCGAAATGGTGATCGGCGAACTCGTCGGTTGCCCCGCCGAGATCACGCGGCACCATGCCCGAGAGGTCGGCACCGGCACAGAATGCCTGGTCACCCGCGCCGGCCAGCACTACCACCCGCACGCTGGGATCGGCCTTGGCGCGGGCCAGGTGCTCACGGAGGCCTCCGATGACCTCCCAGGTCATGGCGTTCCGTCGCTCCGGTCGATCGATGGTCAGGGTGAGGACGGCACCGGCCTGGTCGGCTCGGAGGTCGGGGGAGACGACGGCCTGACCAGCAGCGGGGTCCTTGCCCGCAGCGGGAGATGGAGACGTGGCGTCTGCGGGCACTGCACGACGGTAGTCCCATCCCGGACCCCCATTCGCGCGCGATGCACCAGCGGGCAGCCCGGACGGGACGGACGGGACGAGTCAGCCCGTACGACGGGACAGCTACGGGTGCGGTGTCGCCAGCTACGGTGACGCCATTCCGACCGCAGCCCTTCTCTCCTTTCGTCTCGGGGGATCAGACGGCGTCGCCATCGAGGCGGCCAAGTGGCAACACGCCCTTGTCACCCTCGGATTCACCACGGTCACCGTGGCCGGCAGCGGTCCGGTGGACCGGCTCCTCCCCGGGCTCTCCATCGGCGCCGACGAGCCACCCACGCGGTCTGAGGTGGCGGCCGCGTTGGACGACGTCGACCTGGTGATCGTGGAGAACCTCTGCTCGATCCCCCTCAATCCGAACGCGGCCAGCGTGGTGGTCGAGGTCGTGGCCGGCCGGCCCGCGGTCTTCCACCACCACGACCTCCCCTGGCAGCGGTCCCGGTTCATCGACTTCCCGGCCCCGCCAGACCACCCTCGGTGGAGCCACGTGACCATCAACGAACTGAGCCGGCGCCAGCTGGCGGAACGGGGCATCGCCGCTGCCACCATCTACAACGCCTTTGCCACCGGAGCCAGGGGCGGCGGCATCGGGGCGGCCGCGGCCGGTCGATCCGACCGCGCGGCGCAGTTGCGTGCCTCCCTCGACGTGGATCAGGGCGAACGCCTGGTGCTGCAGCCGACCAGGGCCATCCCCCGAAAGAACGTGGCCGGAGGGATCGCCGTCGCCACCGCGTTGGGCGCCACCTACTGGCTGCTCGGGCCGGCCGAGGACGGGTACGGCCCGGAGCTCGACACACTGGTCGGGGCGGCGAGTTGCCGGGTGATCCTCGGACCTCCCGGAGGCGAGGACGGGGTGGCCATCCACGATGCCTACCAGGCCTCAGACGTGGTCGCGCTGCCGTCCACCTGGGAGGGATTCGGCAATCCGACCATCGAGTCGGTCGTCCACCGACGGCCGCTGGCCATCGGGCCGTACCCGGTGGCCCGGGAACTGGCCGCGTTCGGGTTCCGATGGTTCCCCCTCACCGAGATGGACCGGCTCGGAGCATGGCTGGGCGCTCCCGACCAGGGTCTCCTCAACCACAATCTGGCCGTGGCCGCCGCACACTTCTCGCTCGCGGACCTGCCCCGGAAGATCGCCGCCGTGCTTCCTGCGCTGTGACTCGGGGCGGATCGGGCAGTGGCGGCGCCGAATTCCGACCCAGGGCTACCATGACCGGCATGAACGCTGCACTCACCACGCACCGCGGCCCAGCCGGGCGCCCACGGCGCGGTGTCGTTCCCAGCGGTCGGCGCCTGACTGCGGACGCCCGTCGCCGCCAGCTCTTCGACGTGGCCTTGTGCCTGTTCGCCGAACACGGCTACGCGGCCACCACCATGGACGACATCGCCGAGGCGGCAGGGGTCACCAAACCCCTCGTGTACCAGCACTTCGACTCCAAGCGGGCCCTCTACCTCGAGTTGATGGACGTCTTCTCGCGTGAACTGGTCAGTCGGATCGTGACCGCCACCGCCACTGCGCAAGGACCGCGCCAACAAGTCGAGCTTGGCTTCGCCGCCTACTTCGAGCTGATGGTCGGCAACGAACAGGCCTTCCGGCTCCTCTATGGCCGGGACGCGCCCGACGACCCCGAGCTCGGGGCGGCGCTACGCCGGGTGGAGGAGACGCTCGCCGAAGCCATCGATCCACTCATCGACGCCGGGCTCGACCCTGCGCACCGGCTACTGCTGGCCCACGCGGTGGTGGGCATGGCCGAGGGCGCGAGTCGCCACTGGCTGGACGCCCACCGAGCGGAGCCACCCTCCGCCGACGGCTCGGCGACCGGCGCCTCGGTGATCGGCCCACGCCAGGCCGATGAGGCTTCGGGTCTGGCAGCCCGGCTGGCCGACTTCGCATGGGCCGGACTCCGCCAGGTCCACCGGATCTGAGCACCCCGAGGGTCACAATCCACCGACGTCGGGCCCCGGGCCAGAAGCTGACCCACGACAGGCCGACGCCTCCACCATTCGATGCACCCTCCGCTCCCCGAGACAAAACCTGACAGAACAAGTAAACTATCTAGGTGTTCAGTTTCCCGAATCCGGTCAACGACAATGCAGCGCGGACAGTGGCCACCGGGGTGGTCGTCATGTGCGTGGCGGCCATCACCTTCCGCCAGCACTGGATCCTCTTCCCGCTGGCCTACGGCTTCTGGGCCCGGGTCGTGTCCGGGCCCACCCTGAGCCCGCTGGGCCAGTTCGCCACCAGAGTGGTCGCCCCCCGCGTCCCGGGCGAGCCCCGCCTGGTGGCCGGACCGCCGAAGCGCTTCGCCCAGGCCATCGGGGTGGCCTTCTCCACAACCGCCCTGGTGCTCTGGTACGGATTGGGCCTGGGCACCGCCACCTGGGTGGTCACCGCCATGCTGGCCGCGGCCGCATTCCTCGAGGCGGCCTTCGGGCTGTGCCTCGGTTGCAAAGCATTCGGCGTGTTGATGAAGGTCGGGGTCGTTCCCGATGACGTGTGCGTGGCCTGCGCGGACATCTCCCTGCGCCATCCACAGCTCTCTCGGTCAGCTCCCCGCTGAGATGCCTCCCCGCGGCCAGTCAGGCCAGGCGGGGCAAGAGGTCGGCGCAGAGGACGGCGAGTTCCTTCGCGCAGGAGAGATAGACGTCGTCCTCCCCGCCGGCAGGGTCCTCCACGTCCTCCCATGACTCGACAGTCAGATCGGACAGGCCCAGCGCGCCCAGGCGCTCACCCAGCGGCGCCGGCCCGTCGGGCAGATCGCGCCACAGCCGCTTGATCGAGACGGTCTTCGACGCCGCCCGGGGATGGGTGCGGCGGATGTAGTGCACGTGCTCGCCGGCCATGGCGAGTATCAGATCGGCGTCTTCGACATCGCGGTCGGTGAGCTGGTGGCTCCGGTGGCCGTCGGCTCTCATCCCGACCGATGCCAGTGCATCCCTCGTCCTCCGGCTCATCGGCTGCCCCTCGACCACATGGGTGCCAGCCGTCACGATCCGCAGTTGCGAGAGCTCGAGCATGGCGCCAGCCATCACCGAACGCGCCGCGTTCCCCGTACACAGCGTGAGCAGGACCGACTTCGCCGCGACCGTCCCTTCCCCCACGTGATCGCCGGTTCGCACCGCCGCCACGGTACTGCACCTGGCGGAGTACCTCCGACCCATCTGGATGCCTTCACTGCGGTGCGCGCGCAGAGTCGCCGGCGAGGGAGGCAACGATGGCACAGAACATTCACCCGTCACCGGTTCATGCACACGACGTGTCCCGCTGGAGCGAACCGCGGTTTCTACGCTCCCTCTTGCACCGGCCACCTCTCGACCGGCACCATCCGGTGGATGGCTGTCCCCGCACAGACTTCTCCGGTCATCGGCCTTGCCGATGCGCCCGAGTTGGAGGGATGGACCGCCCGTCGCGTTCGCCTGCTACTGATTGGTCTTGACCGCTGTTCGAAGCTGGGTCGGCGAGGTGATCGACGTACCCAGGGTCAACGTCACCGACGACCCGACGGCGGCGGGTTCGACCTGGAGGTAGACCTTTCCTCCAACCGCTGGCACGACGGTCGACGTGACGGTGGTGGTGGTGTTCTTTGCCAGGGACCCTCCGGCCTGGGTTCCCGCGCTTCCACCGCAGAGATTGGACACCCAGGCCACTGCGCAGGCAAAGATCTTGAAGGTGGGTGAGCCCGACGCCGGGTTCGAGATGGTGACCTTGTAGCTGATGGCGCTGAGGGCGATGGTTCCGGTGTTGGTGACCGTCGACGTCTGGTTCGCGGTGGTGGTGAAGGTCATCGACGTCGGCCCGGCCGTCGCCGTCCATGTCCCACTTGGGACCGACTCGCTGCCGGCTGCCGTGCCTCGGCTGGCGGCAGCTTCCGCATGGACGGGTGCCACGAGTACCGCGCACACCAGGACGGCAGCGAGTGCGATCGTCCTGCGTTCCGTGCGGGATGTGTGGTGCTTGCTCACTGCCCAGCCTGCTATTGGTTGGTAGCCACACCGGTGCGCTGCTGCTCGGTGAAGGTGTACGCAAGTGTGGTGGACAACCCCTGGACCGTAGGGGTCGGGGCCACGCCGTTGGTGGACGTCTCCGTGGCGACCAGGCCGAGGCTGACCTGGACATGGGCCACTTGGCCGGTTGCAGCTGCCAACGAAGGAATGCCGGACAGGCTCACCGCTGTCCCGGCGGTGTTCATGGTGCTGATCTGGGCCGCGGCCAGGATCGGCATCGTGGATCCGGAGCACACGCCGGTTGCCAACGTCCATGCCACCGAGCACTCGGTTGCCGTCACGGTCAGTCCTTCGCTGGGGGCGGTGCCGTTGGTCAGGGCGTTGGCCGGGGTACCGGCCACCCACAGCGTCATGCCGGCCGCTGTGGCCAGGGTGCCGGTGTTGCTGAGGTTGACGTAGACGTTGTCGGTGTCACCAGGGGCCATCTTGCCGGTGAAGTTGCTGAACCCGACCCCGACATCTGCGCTCAGGGTCAGGTTCAGGGTCCCCGAGGTAAGGAGCCCCCGACAGTTAGTACGCGCGATGTAGTCTGGAGCAGTGGAGGCCAGTCGTGAGGAACTCGCGCGATTCTTCTCGACAGTTCTGCCTCAC
>JADGOE010000095.1 GCA_017883135.1 Acidimicrobiales bacterium | reverse complement strand
GTAGTAACACGCCTCAAACGGTCGTCCGCAGCCGTTATCCCAGCTCATCCATCATTTCTGGGGTAGTCGTGTGCCTGCTAACTCAGTAAGTCCGGTCAGCGCGGTCTCGGTGAGCTCCAGGATCAGCATGCCCGGGTCGAATCCACTGTCCGAAAGGGCGCTGTGGACGTCGTCGATGATCCGACCCCGTTCGAGTTGCCTGGCCGAGACGTTGACGGAAACCGTAAATCGATAGCCCTGGCGGTGCCATATCGAACCTTGTCGGCACGCCTCTTGAAGCACCCAGGCACCGATGGGGACGATCAGGCCGGTGGATTCGAGTGCAGGGATGAACTCCTCGGGCCCAACGACGCCCCGTACCGGATGGCGCCAACGCAAGAGCGCCTCGACGCCGGTGAATGCACCCGTCGAAAGGTCAACGGTCGGCTGGTATACCAAGAAGAACTGCTCGGCTTCGAGGGCGCTTTGCAGGTCCACCGCGAGTCGCCGGTGGTCATCGACGGCTTCCTGCATCGAGGGGGAAAAGCTCATCGGGCACTGCTTGCCGGCAGCCTTGGCCTGGTAAAGGGCGATGTCGGCGTCCTGCAGCAGCTCTTCGGAGGTCGGCCGGTCGCCCTCGGCGAAACCGATACTGGCGGTCACCGCCAATGGGACATCGCAGCCGTCGATCTCGAACGGGGTCGCAAGCACATCGAGGATCCGGTCCGCGACCACTTCGGCACCTGCTGCCAGCGAGGCACCTTCGGTCAGGACGACGAACTCGTCACCACCCAGTCGCCCGACCGTGTCCCCTTCGCGAAGCGAACCGGCCAGCCTGGCCCCGACCCCAGCGAGTAGCTCATCACCGACTCTGTGACCCAGGGTGTCGTTGATGTCCTTGAAGTTGTCAAGATCGAGGAACAGTGCCGCAACCGGGCTGTGCTGTCGTCGGCCGCGCTCCATCATCTGGCCGATCCGGTCGAGGATCAAGGCCCGATTGGGGAGCCCGGTCAGCTAGTCGTGGAGTGCTTGGTAGCGCAGCTGGTCGGCGCGTTCGTGCACCAGCACCACGGCACGGGAACGGCTGGTCCCCAGCACGTAGATGAGTACTCCCAGCAACAGGCTGACCAGGATGCCGCCCAGCATCGAGCCCAAAGCGTTCGGATTGGCAAGTACCCTGCCCTCGGTGACCGAGCTGAACGTCTGGACGCGCCATCCGTTGTGGAGATTGACCATCCTCGATTGCGCGCCGGCAGGCGCCGAGTCTGCTTTGAACGTGTCGCTGTCGGTGCCGTTTTGGTAGTGGAATGCCACGGCTATGCCCTCTTGTCCTACCAACGCGGTGGACAAGATGACGCTCGGAAGGATCTCCGTACCGACCCATCCGATGAACGCATCACGACGAGCCTGGACCGTCGCCGGCACGACGCCACCGCTGTAGATGGGTGTACCCACGACGAGCAGCTGGCTGCTTCCCGTCCCGTATGGCAGGTAGGTGCCTTGCCCGGAGTCTCGAGCGCTCATGAGGCCCGGACCGAGCTCGGTATCGCAGACATCGAAGCCGGCCGGAGGGACCAGTTGCCCACTGTGTGCCTGCGCCAGGGTTTCGAAGCAGTAGTAGGGGCGGGCACCCGCCGGGCTCACCTGAAAGGTTCCGTCTGCAGCCAGAGGGCCTGTCGGATCGGCCATAGCGTGTGCCGCGAACGCGCTCAGCTGTGTCGCCGGGACCAACACGATTTCGGCGATGCCGACCACTTCGGGGTACCGCTCGAATGCGTGGACCGAACTCGTCCACTGTTGGAACTGAGCCTGGGTGGCTGTCGGGTTGCCGATCACGAAAGCCCCGGCGCTGACGGCGAGGTCCTGTTCGTGCTGGATTGTCACCTTCAGCGTTCCGGCAACTTCGACAGAGGACGTGACGGCGGTCTGTTGTGACTTCTGGCCATCGTTCCGAGCCACCGCACGGGCTCCGAGGACGGAGGCGGTGGTGCCGATGACGACCACGATTACCGCCACCACCAACCAGACGCGCCGTCGCGGATTCACCGACCTACGCACTTCCGCTGAGGTGTTGGCCACACCGTGGGCCGGGTGCCACTCAGGTGGCAGGTCGGAGATGTAGCAGCGCAAGCCATGGTGCCTGCGCATCGGCATGAGTGATAGGGCAAAGCGGCGAAGCTGACGGTGACCAAGCAGTGGGCATGGTCCCTCCTCTGGCAACACCCGAGCTAGCCGACCGTCTTCGGGGACCACATCGGAGGGCTACACCCGACGTTCCGGGATCGAACCCAACTCCGCGTCCAGGACGATCAGCAGTTCTTGAACTCCACCTGAAACATCGACCTCCTGCGGCCCTCGCTTGAGCGGATACTCGCTCGAGAAACGAGTGGAGTGCAGGTCAGGTGCCCTTTCGATCTCCCCGATCCCAACGACCGGACCCCGATGCCTGCTCCATGCCGCACCTCGGACCGAGCAGCAGAGAAGGGCTGCTGCGGGTTCTGAGTGAGATCTGCGGCTTCCCAGGGTTCACCGACAATCACCAATACTGCTTTTGACCTGCAGGTATCTTCTCGCCATTCGCCAAGCTCTGCGGGCCCGGGCCGGGAGTTATAGCCGCGTTGTAGTCGCGGATTTCGACACCGATGGGGGATGATGATTGGCGATCAACGTCTCTCCGATCCCTTGCACTCGCCGAGGAATCGCAACTGAATTGCCCTCGGCCCGGGTTCAAGACAGCCAAATTGAGTTGACCCAAGGCCAAATCCATCGGTCGACCGGCCGAGATGCGCAAAGGCCAATCCGGCGCCCTCGGGCGTGAGCTCGTGGAGACAGAAAGGAGTTCGGGCGTTGAGATGGCGACCGACGCTGTCCGTGGCTGGACACCGACTGGACCGTCCGAGCCGCGTCAATATATCTTGAGTCATGTAGATCCCGTCATTCTGGCCAGCGCACGAAGGCACGGGATCACCGATGACGACATGCTGCAGGCGTATCGAAACCCAGTCCGAGTCCTTGAGTTCGACGAGCTTGCGATGCTGATCGGTTCCGACCAGGCCGTGCGGATGCTCGAGGTGGGTCTAGCGACGGCCGAAGGTATCGAACTCATCGTCCACGCAATGACTGCCGTACCAAGTTCTTGAGGTGAAGACCATGACCCGATCGATGCAAGATATTCTCGACCATGCCGACGAACTCGCCAAGCGGTTCGAGGACTATGAGCCTTCGCCCGACGACGAGGTCGGTGTCGCCGAGTACCTTCTACGTCGCGCCACCCTGGCCCGAGCCCGAAGCGAACGACAGATCGCCGATGCCGTCGACGTGGCCCGACATGCCGGGATCCCCTGGAAGCGCATCGGGGCCGAGTTGGGCATTTCGGCTCAAGCTGCCCAACAGCGGTACGGGGCCATCGCGAAGCCGGCATGAGGAGGCGGGCACGCCAAGACCAAGCGTGGCAATCATCCGCGGCCGCTGCTCGCGTGCGTGGACTCTCCGCACCGTCACCTCCAACTTGACCACTGGCCCGAGATGGGGTGACCACGCCTGATTGAGAGTTGAGGCAGACGCTGCGGCCACGCTGGCAGCAAACGCCAGCTCCGTCCGCTGCCACTGGTCGTGACAACCGACCTCGGCGGCGGCAACCCCGAAGCGACTCCGCGACGTCTCCACCAGATACCTCTCGACCGCACCCTCGGCTTTCAGCGACCGGCTCGCCGGGATCCGAATTTCGATCGAGAGCGCACACGCGTGCAGCATGACCCAAGGATGCCCGCTCCGGCCGGCACGTGGTCGACGGTCTGTGGGCCCCTATGGGTGATCGAACTCAGAGACTTCTCTGACCGGACTTCCGGAGGCCATTGTTGGGCGCCGCGCTGATTGAGCACCAGCAGGGCGTTTGGCGCCTCTGATCAGAGCACGGTTTGGTGACCAGCTTGGTGGTGCCGCGGAAAGTGTGGTCCCGCTGCACCACCTGCGGGAACACGACCTCACGAGGATAAGGAGCCCCTACGACCCAAGCGGGCCAGGGTTCGAACGAGCCGGAGGTCGACCCAACAGGCGGTCGACGTCAGCGAGGTGGTGCTCGCCCTCATGCACGGTGTGGCGACCGAGCCAGGCCATGGTCCGCTCGGTCGGTGCAGGCCAGTTGTAGACGCCGACCCGCTCCCACTCGGACGGCGTGAGTGACGCAAATGCAGCACTTGCGCCTGCGGCGCGCTCGGCGATGCCCTCAGCCACCGCCAAGGGGTCCTGTTCGTTGTAGCGGCCGGTGACCACCCGCTCCTCGCGCCCCATCGGGTCGAAGGTGGGGCACTCCTCGCGGAGGGCGAGGGCCAGCCGCTGCCGCTGGATCTCGAGTAGGTCCCGGACGTGGCACGCGTACTCGAGCGCGGTCCACGCGTCGACGTCCGGCCGGTTTCGCAGGCCTGCCCGTGCAACGGGCGGCTCGGTGGATGCCACCAGGCGATCCCGATAGCGGGGGCCGAACGAGGCAAGGCGTTCGGGGATCCCCTCGACCGTGAGCTCGTCGTAGACGAACCCGCACTGGGAGCACGAATCCACGAGGTGCACGCTAGCCAGGGCAGAGTGCCCGACGCTGCATGGCGGATCTATTCGGCTCCGAGGGGAGTGTCTGGCTCCGAGGGGAGGGCTCGAACCTCCAACATCTGGCTCCAAAGGCCAGCGTTCTGCCAATTGAACTACCTCGGAATGGGACGGCACGCATCAACCGGCGACGGCCACAGGCTAGTCCCGCCGCCACGGGCCACTTCGGACCGCGGGCCGGTCCCAGGGCCTTGCGGCGCTCACGCCGCTGCCGTCACCGGCTGACGTGGCGCAGCCCTCCAGCATCGTGCCACGGCTTCGATGCACGATGCCGATAGGCTCCCGGCCCGATGAGAGTCCTCGTGGTCGATGACGATCCAGCGGTGAGCGGCGCGCTCAATCGGGCACTCCGCCTCGAGGGCTACGACGTCTCGCTGGCCAGCGACGGTCCCCTTGCCCTCGAGGAGATCGCGATCCGCCCACCCGATGCGATGATCCTCGACATTGGCCTGCCCACCATCGACGGTCTCGAGGTCTGCCGTCGCCTGCGGGCCGCCGGCGACGATACGCCGGTCCTGATGCTGACCGCCCGCGACGCCATCAACGACAGGGTCCAGGGCCTCGATGCCGGTGCCGATGACTACCTGGTGAAGCCGTTCGCCCTGGCCGAGCTGTTGGCCCGGTTGCGGGCGCTGCTCCGCCGCCGCCCCGAGGACGCCGGCGAACTCCTCCACTTCGCCGACTTGAGCCTCGACCCGATCACCCGCGAGGCGAGCCGGGGCAGCCGGAAGTTCACGCTGACCCGGATCGAGTTCGACCTCCTCGAGCTCTTGCTGCGACATCCCCGCCAGGTCCTGACCCGTGAGCTGATCCTCGACCGGGTCTGGGGGTACACCTTCGACTCGGGCACCAACTCACTGGCCGTCTACGTCGGGTACCTCCGCCGCAAGACCGAAGTGGACGACGAGCCGCGGCTGATCCACACGGCGCGGGGGGTCGGCTACGTCCTGCGTGAGCCGTGAGCGCCGGTCATGACCCGGGAGCCGTGCCTGTCGAAGGTGACCGGTCACCGCAGATGATGCGACACATCCCGATGTCGAACTGGAGCCGGCCATGACATTCCGGTCACGGCTGGTGCTTGTCGCCACCGCTGCCGTGCTGTTGGTGGTGGTCCTCGGGTCGGTGGCCACCTACGTGGTGGCCTACGACTCGTTGGTGGGGTCGATCGACGTCAACTTGAGCCAGACCTCCCGCTACCTGCTTGCCAATCCGGACATCTCCAACCAGTGCAGCACCACGACAACTGGTGACTGCACCCAGATCGTCTCTCCCAAGGGCTCGACCAGCCAGAACGACCCTGCCGGCGTGCTGCCGATTCCGGCGACGGTGAAGGTTTCGGCCGCAAGCCAAGGCACGCGGCCCAACGTGCACTTTTCGACCACCGTAGGGGGGACTGCGGTACGTGAGATCGTCACGTCGCTGCCCCCGCTCTTCCAGTACCGCGGGAACTCCTTCCCCGAGGAGCTGCCCAACGGCGGTGCCCTCCAGATCACCGCCCCGTTGACCGGCGTGAACGAGGAGCTGCGCAGCCTCGCGGTTGCCCTGTGGTTGATCGTGCTGGTGGGGGTCACCCTGGCCGTCCTGCTCGGCCTCGGCGTGGGCCGGACCGTGCTGCGGCCGCTCAACAGCCTCACCGACACGGTCGAGGAGCTGGCAGAGACCACCGACATGTCCAAGCGTCTCGACCCGGGCGGCCCCGACGAGCTCGGTCGCCTGCGACGGGCCTTCAACCGGTTGCTGACGGCCCTCGACACCTCGCGGGAGAGTCAGCGCCAGCTGGTGCTGGACGCCTCCCATGAGCTGCGCACACCACTCACCAGCCTCCGGACCAACATGGAGGTCGCCCGCCGATTGGAGGAGCTCGCCCCCGAGGAGCGCCAAGTGTTGATCAGCGACGTCCTCACCCAGTTGGACGAGCTGACCACGCTGGTGGGCGACCTGGCCGAGCTGGCCCGGGGCGAGCAACCCCGATTGAACTCCGAGCCGATCCGGCTTGACTCGGTCGTGCTCGAAGCGGTCGAGGTGGCCACCACCCACGGGCGGAGCCGCGGGGTGACGTTCGATGCCAGCCTGTCCCCCACGTGGGTGTCCGGGTCGCCGGCACGCATCGAACGGGCGATCTACAACCTGCTCGACAATGCCCTCAAGTGGAGCCCGGACGGTGGTGTGGTCGAAGTGACCTGTTCCGATGGGGTGCTGGTGGTGCGCGATCACGGGCCGGGGGTCGACGACAGCGATGTCGAGCACATCTTCGACCGCTTCTACCGGGCACCCGGCGCCCGCGGCCGGCCCGGCTCCGGTCTGGGGCTGGCCATCGTGGCCCAGGTGACCCGCGACGAAGGTGGCAGCGTGTCCGTCCAACATGCGCCGGGCGGCGGGGCACTCTTCCGGTTCGGGCTGCCCGTGGTCACCACACCACCGCGGGCCGACTTCGACTACTGAGAGAACCCCGCGAGGAGGGCCGGTGCGATGGCGGGGTGCGCCCTGCGGCCGACGCACCCCGCATGGCGCAAAACCTCCTGGTCGACTAGGGTGCCGGTCGACATGGGATCCCTGATCAAGAAGCGCCGCAAGCGCATGCGCAAGAAGAAGCACAAGAAGATGTTGAAGGCCACCCGCTGGCAGCGGCGGGCCGCAGGCAAGTAGTTCGGCTTCTCGGTCGGCGGTTCAGCCCTCGCCGTCTAAGCTTGGAATTAGACCTCCGCCCTACCCGCTGGCGGCTTCCTTCAAGAGGAGTTCGGCGGCCTTGGCGTCCACTTTGCGGATCTGATCCAGCAGGGCACGGATGCGGCGATCGT
>JADGOE010000047.1 GCA_017883135.1 Acidimicrobiales bacterium | reverse complement strand
TTCGCCTCCGTCCTCACGGACACAGACGCATGACTCGGGGCCACCGTGGTTCGCTACTCCTTCGATGTGGGACTCTTTCATTCCTTTCTCCATGCCGGTCTATCCCGGCGCTCTGCAACTACATCGTCGACGCCCTGAAGACCATGTCGGCCCGCAACCTCACCTCGGTGGCGGTCACCCCCGAGACGGTGACCGCGTTCAACGACGAGATCCAGCGCAAGCTGGACCGATCGGTCTGGAACTCGGGATGCTCCAGTTGGTACCTCGACCGGTCCGGCCGCAACACCTTGATGTGGCCGGACTTCACCTGGCGGTACCGCCGCCGCACCCGTCGCTTCGACGCCGAGCGGTACACCCTCACCCGCCCGTCCGGAACCCCGGCGTGCACCCATTAGCCTGGTAGGCCGTGAGCGACACCCCCCACGCGCAGCTGACCCGCGACACCTACGACCGGCTGCAGGCCGAGCTCGGGGATCTGACCACCCGCGGCCGGGTGGAGATCGCCGCAGCCATCGAAACAGCCCGGGCACTCGGAGACCTGTCGGAGAACGGCGACTATCACGCGGCCAAGGACTCCCAGGGGAAGATGGAGTCGCGGATCCGACAGCTCCAACGCCTGTTGAAGACCGCCACCGTGGTGGACACCGACCTCACCGCGGACGGAACGGTGGGCCACGGCTCGGTGATCACCCTGCGCTACGAGGGCGACGATCCCGACGACACCACCGACTTCTTCGTCGGCTCGATCGAGGAGCGCCAGGGGGACCTGACAGTGGTGTCACCCGGCTCGCCGCTGGGCCAGGCCCTTGCCGGCCACACCGTGGGGGACGTGGTGGAGTACGCAGCCCCCGGCGGCACCCTGCGGGCCGAAATCGTGAAGGTGGGGAACTGACGGCGATGACCGATGCGCCGCGCACCCTGTCGGACAAGGTCTGGGATCGCCACGTCGTCCATCGGGGCACCGCGGACGAGCCCGATGTCTTGTTCATCGATCTCCACCTGGTCCACGAGGTCACCTCCCCCCAGGCCTTCGAGGGGCTCCGGTTGGCCGGCCGGCGCGTCCATCGGCCCGACCTCACCATCGCCACCGCCGACCACAACGTCCCGACCACGGACATCGACAAGCCGGTCGCCGACCCGATTTCGGCCAAGCAGCTCGCCGTGCTGGCCGACAACTGCACCGAATTCGGTATCACCTGCTACCCGATGGGCGACGCCAATCAGGGCATCGTCCACATCATCGGGCCCGAGCAGGGCCTCACCCAACCCGGCATGACGATCGTCTGCGGGGACAGCCACACCTCCACCCACGGGGCCTTCGGCGCCCTGGCCTTCGGGATCGGCACCAGCGAGGTGGAGCACGTGCTGGCCACCCAGACGCTCCCCCAGAAACGCCCGGCGACCATGGCGGTCACCATCGACGGCGAGCAGCCACCGGGGGTGACCGCCAAAGACCTGGTGCTGGCCGTCATCGGCCGGATCGGCACCGGGGGCGGAAGCGGCCACATCATCGAGTACCGGGGGTCGGCCATCCGCGGGCTCTCGATGGAAGGCCGGATGACCGTCTGCAACATGTCGATCGAGGCCGGGGCCCGCGCCGGGATGATCGCCCCGGACGACACCACCTTCGCCTATCTCGAGGGTCGTGACCACGCGCCCACGGGCGTGGCATGGGAGGCGGCGCTCGCCGACTGGCGCGCCCTTCCCACCGATGCCGGTGCCACCTTCGACAGGCAGGTCGTGCTCGACGCAACCACACTTGCCCCGTTCGTCACCTGGGGGACCAACCCCGCCCAGGTCACACGGATCGACGGCACCGTCCCCGAGGTCACCTCCTTCGCGGACGCGGCCGAGCAGCAGACGGCCGCCCGCGCGCTCGAGTACATGGGGCTGACCGGCGGCACGCGGATCCGTGACATCCCCGTCGACACCGTGTTCATCGGATCGTGCACCAACGGTCGCATCGAGGACCTGCGGTCCGCGGCGAGCGTCCTGCAGGGCAGGTCGGTGCGCCCCGGCATGCGGGCCCTGGTCGTACCCGGATCCCATCGGGTCAAGGCCCAGGCCGAAGCGGAGGGGCTGGACTCGGTCTTCACCGCGGCCGGCTTCGACTGGCGGGAGCCGGGATGCTCGATGTGCCTGGCCATGAACCCCGACAAGCTGGCCCCGGGCGAGCGGGCCGCGTCGACCTCCAATCGCAATTTCGAGGGGCGCCAGGGCCGTGGGGGACGCACTCACCTGGTGTCCCCGGCGGTGGCCGCAGCCACCGCGGTGGCCGGCCACTTCGCCACACCCGAGGAGCTCTCCTGATGCGCGCCGTGCAGGTGGTCACCGGCAGGGCGGTTCCGCTCGACCGCTCCGACGTCGATACCGACCAGATCATTCCGTCCGACTGGCTGAAGCGGGTCGAGCGCACCGGGTTCGGTGCGGGACTGTTCGGCGAGTGGCGTGACGACCGCGACTTCGTCCTCAACAAGGAGGAGTACGCCGGTGCCACCATTCTGGTGGCCGGCCCCAACTTCGGCACCGGATCTTCGAGGGAGCACGCGGTGTGGGCCCTGCAGGACTACGGCTTCGAGGCCGTGGTGTCGCCCGGCTTCGCCGACATCTTCCGCAACAACTGCACAAAGGTCGGGCTGGTCCCGGTTCAGGTGGACCCGTCGGTGGGGCGCGCCCTCCTCGATGCCGTGCGCACCGACCCCGGGCTCGAGATCACCATCGATGTCCAACGCGGCACACTCGACGCGCCTGCAGCAGGTATCGAGACGCACTTCCCGCTCGACGAGTTCACGCGGACCCGCCTGCTGAACGGCTGGGACGACATCGGACTCACTCTTCGTCACGAGGATGAGATCGAGGCCTATGAACTCCAACGACCTGCCTGGCTACCCACGACCCGCTGAGCCCTGTGCATCCGAACCCAACTGGGCCGATGCCCGACCGAAGGTCGTGGGCCCATACCCGGAGGGTGAGAGCCCACCGGGTCCCCGGCGCCGACTACCACGAGGGGCAGGGGGGCAGCCAACGTCGGGGGACCCGGTAGATGATCAGTTGCGAACCTGTCCGCTCCTCTCGCAACTTCGACTTTGAGCCTTCCCCGTACGGGGACGCTTCTTCTTGTCAGTGGGGTGCGCCCACACCGCGACAGACCGTACACGACCGAAGGACGACAGGCGTAAATGCCGATGCTCCGACGACAGGAACGCACGTTGCGGCGATCCACCCATTGACGCCGATCCCTTCCCCGTGCCCGCCACGTCGTGGCTTCCCCCTTGTGGTCCGCCATGCACCACGATGTCGGCACATCGAGTCCCGACTCCCTACCCTGCGTCGCTCATGGTATGCCTGGTCGACCACCGGGTCAATGAATCGTCGTGGTTATCCTTCCACTTCACCGAAAAACCGAGGACGGGACCACGGAGCGTGACGGTGCGACGGTGGAGCGGAGCGGCGGAGGAGTGCGTCATCCCCCCGTCAGGTTGCATCGACAGAGTCTGTGCATATGCCGGTGCAGCCACGGGAGGCGCGACCCGAGGAGCCGGGTGCCCAGGATGTGGAAGGCAATGCCCGCCTGACCGGGCTGACCGCCGCAGTCCTGCTGGCCCTGTTGGCCGCCGAGGGTGCCACCTTGCTCAGTATCGGCCGGCTGATCACCCCCCATGTCTTCATCGGAATGCTCCTCGTCCCTCCCGTGCTGGTCAAGGTCGGGAGTACCGGGTGGCGGATCGTCCGCTACTACCAGGGCTCGCCGGCCTACCGGGCCAAAGGGCCTCCCCCGGTGGTCCTGCGGATGCTCGGTCCGGTGGTGGTCCTGGTGACCGGCATCGTGATCGCCTCGGGAATCGCCCTGCTGCTGGTCCCCCACTCCTTGTCCCACCAGCTGCTCTTCGTGCACAAGGCGAGCTTCGTGCTCTGGTTCGGGGCAACGACCATCCACGTGCTCGGCCACCTCGCGGACACCGCCCGGTTGGCACCGGCAGACCTGGTCCGGCGCACGCGCCGACAGGTGCGCGGCGCGGGTGCCAGGCTGTGGGCACAGGCCGCAAGCCTGGTGGTCGGCGCCATCCTCGGTATCGTGATGCTGCCGACCATCGGCCCCTGGCTCGCCGCCGGCGGTGGACTCCGCGGAGGGTGAGCGCATCCGCCGGGTCCCGAGGAGTCCCAGTGAGTGAGGACCGCAGATCATGAGAGTGCTCGTCGCCGAGGATGACCCCGGGCTGCGGTCGGTACTCGAGCGCGGGCTTCGCGAGCAGGGATACGTGGTCGACGGCGTGGTCGACGGGGTGGAGGCCCTCTCCTACCTGCGGTCCTACACCTACGAGGTGGCCGTGCTCGACTGGCGGATGCCGAGGCAGACCGGCATCGAGGTCGTGGCGGCCATGCGGGCGCGGGGGGACAGGACCCCGGTGTTGATGTTGACCGCTCGCGACGCCACCGAGGACCGGGTCGAGGGGCTCAACCAAGGAGCCGACGACTACCTGGTGAAGCCGTTCTCCTTCGCCGAGCTGGTGGCCAGGCTCACTGCACTCCAACGACGTCCGGCCCTGGTCCTCGATCCGGTGCTCACCTGCGGCGATCTGGTGTTCGACCCGACCACACGCCTGGTCACCTGCCACGACGTGCCGGTCGTGCTGACCTCCATCGAGACCGGACTGATCGAGCTCCTGATGCGCCGAGCACCCGCGGTGGTCAACCGCCGGACCATCGCCGTCCAGGTGTGGGACGACGAAGCGGACGCAGTGGGGTCGAACACCATCGATGTCCACGTCGGCCGCCTCCGGGCGAAACTGGCCGACGCGTCCGCTCGAATCGAGACCGTTCGCGGCATCGGCTACCGGTTGGTGTCCGGATGAGGCGGAACAGAGCACGGTGGGCCCACGCGGCCAAGGTGGCCTCGGGCGCCACCATCGTGGTCGCGGCCCTGGCAGTCGTGGTCGCCCTCGTGATCAACCAGGTGATCGTCGACCGTCTCGGTCACGAGGTGGACGCCCGCCTGGCGGAACGACTGGCAAGCGCATCCCATGGCACCTTCGATCCGTTGATCCTCCAGTCCGGCGGCGGCCACGAAGGCGACCTCGACGACGCACCTGTCTTCGTGTGGAGGGTGACTAGAGCGGGGTCGGTCACCTCTGCCACCGCCGGAGCCCCCCAGCTCCCACAACACCGGTGGACCAGCGGGACCACCACGTCCTCGGCGGCCGGCACCACCTTCCGCTTCGACGCCACCGCCTCGGGGGACGGTTGGTTGGTCGCCGGCGAGAGTATTCAGAGGGTCGGGCAGTCCCAGGACGACCTGCTGCTCGTCGAGGGCCTGCTCGGCGCCCTACTCCTGCTCGTCACCTTCACCGGCTCCTTCGTGGTGGGCCTGCGCGCCTCGGCCCCGATCGAACAGATCCGAAAGCGCCAGGCGGAGTTCACCGCCGACGCGTCCCACGAGCTCCGCACCCCGTTGAGCGTCATCGAGGCGGAGGTCGATCTCGCGCTCAGCAGAGAGCGTGACGCGCCGAGCTACCAGACCACCCTGAAGCGGATCTCCTCGGAGAGCGGTCGCCTGCGTTCCATCGTCGACGACCTACTGTGGCTGGCCCGTGCCGACGGCGACCTCCCCGACAGCCGGACCGAGGAGAGCGTCGACGTGGCCGCGGTCGGCGACGCGTGCGTGGAGCGCTTTGCCGCGGTCGCGACTGCCGCTTCGGTCACGTTGTCCTGCCCCGAGAACTCCCACGGCGCAGCGGTGATCCGAGCCGGCACCGACTCGCTCGACCGACTGGTCAGCGTGCTACTCGACAATGCCTGCCGCTACGCGGGCCCCGGAGGGTCGGTCGAGCTCCGGGTAACACACGCCGCCGGCAGGGTGACGCTCACCGTCGACGACTCCGGTCCGGGCATTCCCGAGGGTCACCGGGAGCTCGTGTTCGACCGGTTCCACCGTGCCGACGACAGGCCCGGAGGGACCGGGCTCGGCCTGGCCATCGCAGATGCGGTGGTCCGCAACACCGGGGGGTCGTGGTCGATCGGCACCTCGGCCCTGGGGGGAGCACGGATGGAAGTCTCGTGGCCTCGGGCCACCCCCTCCCACGAGATCACGACCGCCGCCGCCGGCGCCGAGTAGCGGCTGACGCCCCGAGCGGTGGACTTGGCACCTTTCGAGGTGCTGACCAGCAGTTTTCTTCACAGTTTCTTACAATTGCTTCATCCTGGCTTCAGGATCGTTTCGTAACCTGGCCGTATGGTCACCACCCGACAGCCCGGACGGACCGGGCGGGCGTCCGACCCCAACCGGGCGGCCCGTCTTCAGCGCGATGCCGCATTCGAACGCGTCGGCTCGATCACCAAGGGCATCGGGGTCGCCTCGGTTGCAGCGGTTGCTGCCTTCGGGATCTACGTCAGCCGCGCCTTGCCCGGTCATGCCTCGACCCCTGCCGGTTCCACGGCCGGCACCGCGTCCGGCGGCTCCGCGTCCGGCGCCTACCCCTCCACCGGTGGGTCTCCCTCGGACGGGCAGTCGTCGAACAATCTGGCACCGCCCTACAACCCACCGGTGCAGACCCAGCAGCCCGCTCCCGTGGTGAGCGGCTCGAGTTGAGCAACGTCGCCGTCACTTCCGAGCGAACGACCGGCCAGGCCCTCTATCGAACGTCGATCTGGTCGACCAGGGTCGACCTGGTGGTCACCGACCCCGGTCAGGTGGTGGCAGCCACCGCGATCCTCCGACAGGAGCTCGATCACGTCGACCGGGTGGCCAGTCGGTTCCGCACCGACTCGGAGATCAGCGCGCTGCACCGTGCCGCAAGGACCGGCGAGGACGTGCGGGTGTCCGCCGATCTGCTCGAGGCGATCTCGCTGGCCCTGCGGGCCGCATCGCTGACCGACGGAGCGGTCGACCCCACCGTCGGATCGGCCATGTGCCGGCTCGGCTACGACCGTGACTTCTCCTTGGTGGCCCCCGGCCAACCCGGCACCCTGCCGGAACCGGCGCCCGTGCCGGGTTGGCGCTCGGTCGCCGTCGATGCCGGCCGCTCGACCGTATCCCTGCCCACCGGCACGGTGCTCGACCTCGGGGCCACAGCGAAGGCCTGGGTGGCCGATCGGGCCAGTGCCGCCATCGGAGCCCGGCTGGGCTGCGGGGTGCTTGTCTCGCTGGGCGGTGACGTCTCCGTACAGGGGGCACCGGACTGCGGTTTCAGCGTGGGTATCGCCGACATCTGCGGTGACGCCTCGTCCACACGTGCCGTGGCCATCCGGTCGGGAGGACTGGCCACCTCCGGCGTCGGCAACCGGCACTGGTTACTGGGCGGGCACCCGGTGCACCACCTGCTCGACCCGGCAACCGGGCTGCCGGTGGACGCCGTGTGGAAGACGGTGTCGGTGGCCGCCGGAAGCTGCGTCGACGCCAACACGGCCTCGACGGCAGCCATGGTCAAGGGCGAGGCCGCGCCCGCGTGGCTGGAGGGCCGGCACCTGCCGGCCCGGCTGGTCCGGCCGGACGACTCGACGGTGACCGTAGCCGGGTGGCCGGCCGACGTGGCCGACCCGATCTCGCACGAGGGGGAGATCGGGCGGCCATGATGTCGATGTCCCTGCTGGCGGTCAGCGGTGCCAGCGCGAAGGCGCTGTGGTATCTCACCCGATCCACCGGGTTGGTGTCGCTGGCCCTGCTCACTGCCACCGTGGTCGTCGGGGTGGTGGCATCGGTGGGCTGGACCACCCAACGGTGGCCACGTTTCCTCTCTCAGAACGTGCACCGCAACCTGTCGCTGTTCTGCGTCGGATTCATCGCCATCCATGTGACCACCACGGTGAGCGACGGCTATGTACCGATCGGGTTCGCCGATGCGTTCGTCCCTTTCCGTTCGCCCTACCGTCCACTGTGGGTGGGACTGGGGGCCCTCACCTTCGACCTCCTGCTGGCGGTGCTGCTCACCAGCGCCCTCCGTCACCGGATCGGCTTCGCCTCGTGGCGCTTCGTGCACTGGTTGGCCTACCTGTGCTGGCCCATCGCACTCATCCACGGCCTCGGAAGCGGTTCGGACACCTCGCTCCCGCTCATCCTCTTCGTCAACGGGGCATGCTCGGCGGCCGTCTTCGGCGCCGTCGCCTGGCGCCTGGCCACAGGGCGCTCCTTCACCCTCCAGGCGCGAACGGGCGCCGCCCTCGCCACGATCGTCATCGCCCTCGCCATCGCGGTGTTCGCGCTGATCGGGCCCCTGCGCCCAGGCTGGTCGCGGCGGGCCGGTACCTCATCGGCTCTCCTGGCCCAACTGGCCCGGAAGAACGCCGCCGTGACCGCCGGCACCACGGCCGGGTCCGGGACCCAACCGACTCCGACCACGGTGCCCGCCACCGGGTCGGGCACCGGCGCCGTTCCGACCGCACCGTTCACCATCGGCCTGACCGGGTCGGAGACCACCACCAGCCCCAACAGCCAAGGGGAGGTGCAGGTCACCCTCGCCATGCAGCTGCAGGATCCGTCCTCCACCCCCCTCACCGTCGTCCTGACCGGGAGCGCGGTCGCCGGTGGTGGCGTCGCCATGTCGTCGGGATCGGTCACCTTCGGCCCGTACCACGGTGTGGTGACCGGCCTCAACGGCGCCATGGTGTCGGCCCGGGTGTCCGCGCCGACGCCGCTCCTGTTGAACCTCTCGCTCAACGTCGATCAGAACGCGGGAACCCTGTCGGGGACCGCCAGCGGGACGACCCGCGGCAGCGGATCCCACTGATGGCGCCCAGATCTCTCAGCAGTGCCTCCCGCTCCCAGGACGGCTCCGCTCGATCGACCGTCCCGCCGCCCCCGGGGGCTGAACGGCTGCTGGCCGGCGTGGGTGCCCCGGGTGCAGCGATGAGCCTCGATGCCCACCTCGACCGATGGGGGCCGCTCCCTCCGTGGAAGGGGGCGGCCTTCCTCGACGAGTTGGACCGAAGCGGCCTGCGCGGTCACGGTGGCGCCTGGTTTCCGGTGGGGACCAAGTGGCGCTCCGTCGAGCGCGCCGGCATGCGGAGCCCGGTGGTGGTGGCCAACGGGGCCGAGGGGGAGCCGGCAAGCGGCAAGGACCGGGTGCTGATCCAGCAACTCCCCCACCTGGTGCTCGACGGCGCCGTGCTCGCCGCCACCTCTGTCGGTGCCGGACAGGTCTTCGTGCACGTGCACACCCACGCCGTACCGGCGGTCACCCGGGCCATCGAGGAGAGAAGGCGCCGGAACCTGGACCCCTGCGCCATCGACATCGTCGTGGCCCCCGACCGGTTTCTGGCCGGGCAGGAGACCGCGGTGGTGAGCACCATCGTGGGACGCAAGCCGGCGACACCGACCTTCGTCGGGCTGCGGCCCATCCGGGAGCAAGGAGTCGGCGGCCGGCCCACACTGGTCCAGAACGTCGAGTCACTCGCCCACGCCGCGCTCATCGCCAGATTCGGCGCCGAGTGGTTCCGCCGCATCGGAACCCCGGAGTCGCCCGGCACCGTGCTCCTCACCGTGGTCGGGCGGTGGGCCGAGCCGCAGGTGGTCGAAGCCCGGCTCGGCGTGCCCTTGGGCGAGACCCTCGGACTGAGCACCGACGACGCCCGGTCCATCCAGGGGGTGTTGCTCGGTGGCTACGGCGGTGGTTGGATCACCACCCGCGAGGCGCTCGCCATGCCCTTGACCGAGGAGGCAGCTCGCCAGTACGGGTCCTCGATCGGATGCGGCGTCGTCGCCCTGCTGCCGTCGGAGGTCTGCGCCCTGTCCGAAGTGAGCCGGGTGGTCAGCTACCTCGAGGGGGAGGGAGCCGGCCAGTGCGGGCCCTGTGTCAACGGTCTGGCCGTGCTGGCCAACGCCATGGAGCAGCTGGCCTTCCGCCCCAGCGCACTGCGGGGCGGCGCCGCGGCCATCCCGACCCTGTGCGGACTGGTCGAGGGCCGAGGAGCGTGCCGGCACCCCGACGGGGTGGCCCGCTTCGTGCGGAGCGCCCTGCGGGTCTACGAGGACCACGCCGCACTCCATCTCAAGCGGGGCCCCTGCCGTTCGCCTGCACCCCCCTTCCTCCCCATCCCCCGGACGGCCCGCCGGAAGGGTGCGCGGTGAAGCGGCCCCGATTCGCCCTGGTGGTCAACCCGATCGCCTGCGACGGGCACGGTGTCTGCGCCGAACTGCTCCCCGAACGGATCCGCCTCGACCCGTGGGGGTTGCCCATCATCGAAGCCGGCGAGATCCCCGTGGAGCTCCTCGACCACGCGCAGCGAGCCGCCGTCAGCTGCCCTCGCCTGGCCCTCACACTGGTCAAGCTGGCACCCTGACCGCGAGGACCGGCCACGGGTTCGTGCGTCGCACCATGGTGTCAGCGCTCGGGTGCGTCCCAGGACCCGGCAGGGACAGGCACGACCACGGCGGGTTCCGGGTTCACCAACCTGTAACCCGTCGGACACTCGTTCACGCAACGTTTACCCATCGCACGCTGCGAGTTCTTCCGCTTTCGATTCAATTTTCGCGGCCCGTCAAGTACACTGACGCGAGATTCGTCGCCGCACCTCACAGGGCCGGCCGCCACCGACATTGGAAAGCATCGAACCGATGAACCGTGCATCCGAACACGAAGCCCTCACCGAAGGTGGCACGGGGACTGTCGGCGGAACCGACGGGGTTGCAGGCTCCACTGTCCAGACCCTCGACCGCGAGGATGCGATCGGGGACGTCATCGTCAAGGCCCAGCAGTTCGCCGACGAGACCGCCCTTGAGGCTCAGAACCGGGCCTTGGCGCTCGTCGAGGAGGCCAAGGCCGAAGCAGCTCGGATCGTCAACGAGGCCAAGTTGCAGGCGGCGGTCATCACCACGCAGCAACGGGTGGTGGTACCTGGTGACGTTGCGGCCGATCTGTTCGACACCATCGACCGGTTCGCCCGGACCAACCAGGAGCTGGCCACCGAGTTGGCACTTCTGCGTGGCGCCCTCTCCACCGACGGGTCCTAGGCACTCCGCCGGGGGTCGACCATGGAGTCTTCTACGATCGAACGACTGGTCCCCGACCTGGTCGGCCGACTGAACGCCCTGGCCGATGATCAGGCTGCCTTCATCGAGACCATCCGACGGCTTCGCACCGGACAGTCGGGTGGGTACCCCGCCGCACAGCTCCCGGAACCGTTGCTCCAGGTCTACCCGCTGCCGGAGCCTCACCGGCCCACCAGGCGGAACTACGACTACTTCGAACAGCTCGACCTGGCGCTGGCCGCCCTCGCTGCCGATCAGCAGCGCAACGACTCTGACGCCGGCGGCACACCCGCCGGGTGAGCCCGGTGCATCCGGGGCCGTCGCGCCCGCGGTGCGGTGCAGTGGAGTGCGCTAGACGGCGGCCGGGAGGAAGTTGGTCAGGGTACCCAGCAGGGCGTAGATGACCGCTGCCCAGATCGGAACGAGGATCACCCAGCGCCCGGCCCGCCCGTAGGCCCCGGACAGCCGGCCGTTGATGAGCCCGAGCGCGACCAGCAGCACGAGCTCGACCAGTACCCAGGGCGCCTGGGCCAGGTTCCAGCCGGCGCTGCCCGGGTTCTTCAATCGGTACGGCGTCCCCGCATCCCGTGCGTGCACCGGAAGCCGGACGTGCGCGGAGGCACCGCTCGGAATGCCACCGGGCAGGTACGCGGCCACCACGACGAGGCGCTGCGCGGCGGAGAACTTGGGAGTGCACGTGGTCAGGGTCAGCCGGTCGTCCCCGAAATTGTTGAGGACTTCCACATCCCCCGGTGAGACCGGGAACGGGGTCTGGGCCACGGCGTAGGTGAGGCGTTGTCCGGCCGCTGTCGTCAGGTAGATCGGGTCGCCGACCGCGAGTTCGTTGAGCCTGTTGAACGGGCCGCCGTGGGTGGTCCGATGACCGGCAATGGCCACGTTTCCGGCCTGGCCCGGCATGGCGGTGCCGATGTAGTGGCCCGGACCCTTGGCCAGGTCGTCGGCAGCCGTGCCGGCAACCACGTACTGGTCGATACCGAGTTCCGGTACCTGAAGGCGGGCCTCCACCGTGCCCTCGGCGGCATCGGGGACCAGCACGGTGCTCGGGACCAACGAGACCGGCTTGTCGGACGAGATGGCGCGCTTGGCGAATTTCGCCGCGAATTGATGACCCAGAGTCGACTGGTCGTGGTGCTGGGCGATGCTGGTTCCCCATACCTGCCACACCGCGAACACGATCATCAGAACCCCGATGTTGCGCACCCAGCTGGACAGGGTGATCAGCCGCTGTCGCCGACGGTCAAGCAGATCGGCCGCCTCGACCCCGACGGCCCGGTCCGGTGACCGGATCGTCGACCCGGAGTTCGGCCCGGGCATCGGCCCGAGAGCACCGGCCGGGAGGCTGTGCGCACGCAGCGCCACTTTGGCGATGGCCCGCTCGACACTTGGCTCCCCGTCGGCCGTGGCCCACAGACCGTCCCAATCGAGACCGGTATCAGGAGCAGGCGAGCCCGCATCCCGCTCCGTGGCGATGCGGGACACGAACCGCTTGACCAGCTCCATCTCCTTGAGCTGGGGAGCCATCCCGTCCGGCGGCGATCCGCCATCTCCCCCGTCGACCGCTGCGGGGGGGGACTGCGGGGTGATCGTGGTCACGGCGTGCCTCTCCGACGGATCGCCGCTCAGGCCGTCGTGCCCACCGCGCTTGGAGCGGTCGAGCGCTTGGCCTCGGTGGCGATCAGCTGGCGGGCGAAGGCAACCAGGAAGGTCCGGTTCCTGATGAGGGCCGCGCCCTCGGGATCAGACGAACGCAGCGCATCCGAGACGTCTGCGATTCCCGACGTGTTGCCCGTCGAAGAAACCACGATCCCCGATCCGGTGTTCTGGACGAACAGCACGGTGCGTTCGTACCGGGTGGTCCCCGCAGCGCCCTTCACCGGAACGATCCAGTAGACGATGGACCAGCTTCCGTCACTTCCGGTCACGAACGACATCGCCTGGCCGCTGATGCCGCCACCCAACGCGACCTGGGTGACGTCACGGAGCGTGTAACCGTGAAACTGATAGCACGCCTCGACCCCGTATGCGGAGAAGCTGGCCAGGTTGCCGGTCTGGATGACGTCCGCGGTCACGACGACCGGAACGTGGAGATTCCCACCCTGTGTCGCGGTGAACAGGTACCGGTCCCAGGTCGAATCCTCCCCGAACAAGGACCGTGCCCAGGTGTAGCCGTTGTGGAAGTTGGAGGTCCAACCGGTCGGGGCGTATGCCGTGGTGGCATAGGCCCCCAGTTTGGGCGCACCCGAGGCGTCGGCTACCAGGTTGTAGGTCTTCAGACCGACGTTCGACGTGCCCATGACCGCTGCCGCCAGGGCAACCACCACGATGGCGGCGAACACCTTGGGGACCGGCAACGGGGCCCCGGGCCATTCGCGCCGCTGTGGCGCCCGCGGGACTTCGGGCGGCGAGGTGGTGGACCCGTCGGTTCGGCGATCCCTCTCGGTCGTCCCCTCAGGCGCCCGACCGGTCAGCCGGTCCCCGATGCCGATCCGCAGGCCGAGCGGGCCGATGACCAGGACCATCACGATCACGCCGATGCCGAAGGTGACCAGGCCGACGTACGGGTGCAGGATGTTCATCGCCACATGCTCCCCCCATGCCCGACCGGCCCAGAAGATGAACGTGATCCGGGCCAGATTCAGCACCCACAGGAGCACCAGCCCGCCCGCCAGCCAGAGCGTCTTGCGGAGCCGAGGCCCTTTGACGATGACGAATGAGGCCAGGCCCACCAGCAAGAATCCGACCATGCCGTTGACCCCGGAGCACGCGGTGACCACGCTGAGCGGGAACGCGCTGCCGTGGTGGATCACTTCGAAGACCGAACCGTCCTGTGACTTGATGGCCCTCGCCACCGGCACGACGTGGAGCACCGACTTCAGCCCGGCCAGCGTCAGCGAGGTGAACGCACCGAGGAACCGCGCCAAGATGAACGTGTACAGGAAGGGCCAGGCCAGAACCAGGTACATGATCGCCAGCTTCTGACGCCAGAGGATCCGGGTACCGAAGATGATCGCCACCGCTCCGGCCACGAACAACGGCAACGAGAGCAGGTCGATCCGGTACACCCAGAACATCACCGACAGCGTTGCCGGAAGCATCAGGTTGATCATCAGCGCGGTGACGATCAGCGGTACGCCCACGATGTAGTCGACCTGCCGGTCGTGAATGGCCGGCTCGGCCTTCAGCGGGTTGCCCCGCACGCCGGCGATGGCCAGGGCGATGAGGGGCACCAGGCTCACATAGGCCAGCGGGGTGTCGAGCCCGGCATTCTGGAACAAGGTGACCAAGGAGTAGTTGTAGGCCGCGATGACCGAGCCGAGGAGAGCGGCCAGCTGCACCCGGGTCCGGGCGCGGGGAGAGGCCTCGCTCCAACGCAGCTGCCACTCCCCCCTTACCCGGGCGAGGGCTGCTGTCGGAGCACCGGCGATCTGTGGGGCCGGCATCACTTCGGAGGTCATGACAGCCCCTTCGATCGGGCGGACGGCGGGCGGGTCATCCGAAGCGGCCGTGGACGTAGTCCGCAGTCCTCGGGTCGTGGGGATCCTGGAACACCTGCTCGGTCTGGCCCCATTCGACGATGTGGCCGGGCATGCCCTCGCCGTCCACGAGGAACAGGGCACACGAGTCCGACACCCGCTGCGCCTGTTGCATGTTGTGGGTCACGATGACGATGGTGACTTCCTCGCGGAGCTCCTTGATCGTCTCCTCGATCACGCCGGTGGAGATGGGATCGAGCGCCGAACACGGCTCGTCCATGAGGAGCACCTTGGGTCGGACGGCCAGCGCCCGAGCGATGCACAGCCGCTGCTGCTGGCCGCCCGACAACGCCGCGCCGGCATGGTTCAGCCGGTTTCGGGTCTCGTTCCACATCCCGGCCTTCTCCAGGCACTCTTGGACCAGGGCATCGGGATTGGCCACCTTGGTCCCCGACAGGCGGAGCCCGGACAGCACGTTCTGTGCGATCGTCATCGAGGGGAACGGGTTCGGGCGCTGGAACACCATGCCGATCTTCAGCCGGGTGGCGGTGATCTGCTGGGCCGGGTCGTAGATGTCGACATCGTCGAGGTGAACGGACCCGGACAGAGCTGCGCCGGGGATGAGTTCGTGCATGCGATTGAGAATGCGGAGGAACGTCGACTTTCCGCAGCCGGAGGGTCCGATCAACGCCGTCACCTTCTTCTGCTCCATGCCCAGTGAGATCCGCTCGAGCACCTTGTGGCTCCCGAACCAGGCACTCACCTCACGTGCGACGAGGGCCGAGGCGCCGCTGTCGGGCAACCCGGACGTGGCGGGAGCTGCCGCACCTCCAGAGGAGGCGGGGAAGGAACCGACGTCTGTCCCCTGTCTGAGACCGTCGAGCGTGGTCACGGAAGGATCCTCTCTCCCAATCGGTACCGGAGGTACACCCCGAGCAGGGTGCACCACATCGCCATGATCAGCGCGGCAATCCATCGAGCCGACCCCTGCCCTCTGGCTCTGAGGGCAAACGGCACCGACACCGCACCGAGTCCGGGGACGATGAGCGACAGTGCCGCGAAGAGGATCGACCACTCCAGCGCGGCTCGCCCGGGTGCACCGATGCCGAAGCTGCCGCGTGTCGATCGGCTCGCCCGCGCCGCGCCGCCGGTCAACATGTCGGCGTCCCCCGCCGGCGCAGCCGTCGACGCACCGCTCCCGCAGCCACAGCCAAGAAGGCGCCCACGACGACCAAGGGCCAGAGATTGGCGCCGGTGAAGGCCAGCGACGGTGAGCTGCCCGAACCAGCGGTCGACGACGAGCTGCCTCCGGACCCGCTCGGACTCGTGCCGGCCCCGGACCCGCTTGCAGGCAGCGAGGTCGATATCGTCGCAGCGGTGGTCGTCGACGTCGAGGACGTCGTCGTCGAGGAGGTGGAGGTGGAGGTGCCTTCCGCGTAGACCGTGTTGGCAACGGTCTCACCGGCCTGAATCATCTGCTGGCTCGGTGCGGCAGCCCCCAGACCGGTGATGTCCGCCTGTCCTTGCGAGCTCAGGGCCAGCTGGATGAACGCGGCCAGGGCGTGGGCCTTGGCCTGGCTCAGACCCGTGGTGGGAACGATCAGGTAGCTCATCATCACCTGGGGGTACGCCGCCGCATCGGCGGCGTTCTGGGGGAAGGTGACAAGATCGGTCGCCGTGTCCATGCTGGCGTCGTTCACCGCCGCCTGGGTCGCGGCCAGGGTCGGGGGGACGAAGGCCCCGGCCGCGTTCTGCAGCGCGATCGTCGGGATATTGCGCGGGGTGCCCAACCAGTCCGCCGGGATCGCACCGGCATCGCCCACCCCCCACGTCTGTGGGTTGACCCGAGGGGCGTTCGTCGCGGGATCGATGGGAACCAGGGCATTTGCCAGGGTCAGGTCCCCGCCGGACAGCCCCTGGTGGGCCGGCCACGTCTCCGTCGGCGCAAGGTTGGTCACGCCCTCGACCGTCAGCCAGGCATCCCACAGCGCCTTCGCCGCCGGCGTGCTCCCGATGTACTGGGCCAACCCATAGTTGTTGGCAGACGGGTCGATCGGGTTGACCTGGGTCACGCCGTTGCCGAGGGCCGGGCTGATCGGGCCGCTGCCGCCGATCGTCGGAAGCCCGGTCCACTGAGTCACGCCGTTGGTGAACACTTTGGCCACGTCCTCCGCGCTGAGCCGGAGGTTCGGGCACATCGTGGTCGCCTTCCAGACGATGTCGGCCTCGCACTCGACGACTGCCCCCAGCGCCAGGGCGTTGGCGGCGATCGGCACATAGGCGAAGCTGCGGCCGGCGGCCTTGGCCGCTGCCGCCTGCGCCGTGGTCAATGGGAACTCGGACACGGCGAAGTCGGCCGTTCCGGCCACGAAGTCGGACCGCCCCACATCCACGTTGGCATCGAAGTAGTCGATCGACAAGGGGAAGATGTTCAGTCCCTTGTCCGCCTCCAACGCGTTGACGACGGGTTCGGCGAACGATCCGCCCTCGCCGTGCAGGGTGGTCGCGGAGGCGGCACCCGCGGGACTTCCGGGTTCGGATACGACAATCACCAACGAGGAGGTCGCGGCTAGTGCCCCGGCGACCAGCACCGTGCCCAACCATCGACGCCTCACGACGCGCGCTCCACGGCTCGCGACCGGGTCAGTCGGCGGCGGGCCACCAAGCCGACCAGGATGAGCAGGCTGCCGGCCACCACCGGTGGCCACGGGTCGCCGCCGGTGTAGGAGAGGCTGCTCGAACCGCCGAGCGACACCGCAGGATTGGCCCCGGCACCGCTGCCCGCGCCACCACCCGAGCCGGCTGCTCCTCCCGAGCCGTTGGCACCACTCGACCCAGCGCCCGCCGCTCCGCCACCGGCCCCGGTGCCGGTGACAGCCGCAGCGGCGGCGCTGGCGCCCGGGGTGCCGGCAGAGGTGGCGGTCGCGTTGACGACATTGCACGTCACCGTGGTCTGGTCAGCGGCCACCTCGGCGGGTGTGAGGTCACCACACTGGTAGGCGGCCTTCTCCGCACTGGTCGGGGGCACCGCCCCGGGCACGTTGGCCTGCACCGCAGCCACGCCGTACTGCTCGAGGGACAGGCCGAGTGACGCGTACCCGATCGAGGTGGCCTGCTGCTGGCCCAGGCTGAGCGCGTAGTCGACGAACTGGCTCATCGCGGCACCCTTGGTGGGGTCCCAACCAGCCGTGCGCGTCAGGAGATAGCTGTAGGTCGACGGGTTGTAGACGTACTTGCCCTTACCGTCGAAGTTGAGCAGGTGGGTGCCGTCGCCCTGCTGGGTGGCGTAGGCGAGGGCGGATGCGACGTCGACCGAAGACGGCTGGGTGTAGTACCCGCTGGAGTTCTTCATCGAAGCCACCGGCGTGTTCCTCTGGATTGCGTAGGCCGTCTCGACGGCGGTGATGTACCCGTCGTTGTTCGGTCCGGCCACGTCGTTGGCGGCACCCGTCGACCCGTTGATGGGGAGGGCGGACGGAAAGACGGGCCAGTCGGATCGGGGCTGGGTGGCGGACAGGTCGTTGACCTGGCCCGGAAATGAGCGGATGGCGGGTGCGTTGACGAACGCTGCCCACAGGGCGGGCTGCTCGTGGATGCAGTACTCCTGCAGCACGAAGTTCGACCCGGCCAGGTCGGAGCGGGTGACCGGGTGGACCTGGGTGTGGGGAAGGCCGACCCCGGGGTTATCGGCCTTGATGATGGGATCGTCCCAGTACCCGACCCCGCCGGTCATCACCGCGCACGCGGAGTAGCTCGACAGCTGAAGGGTCGAGCCCACACCGTTGACGTGGTACATGAAGGCCAGGCCGCCGGCCGTGACCGGGATGTACATGAATTTGAACGTCGGCGACTTGGTATCGAAGGGATACGGCTGATAGGGAATGTCCGACACGGCGTAGTCGACGGTCCCGTTGGCGAATTGGAACCGACCGTCCCCCGAGGCCGAGCTGGTGTAGTTGACGTTGAGGCTGTAGGGGGCCTTCGCCGTGTCGACCGTCCACTGGCTGACCTCGGGGCCGGCGAACGACGAGCCGGCACCGTTCAGCGGCACCGCGGCGAATGCCGGGGATGTGCCGATCAGTGGGGCCAGCATCATCGAGGTTGCGGCGAGCACGATCACCGAGCTCCACCGCCTCAGCATTTCCGGCCTCGCGTGCCGTCGTCGGCCGGTGCGTTCAGGATCGTGCATGTCCATGTGCTCCTCGTTACGGGTTGGTGGGGATCGAAAGATGACGTGGGATCGTCTGTCGGAATGCTTCGCGACCGTCGGCCGCTGCTCGGGGCTCATGCAGCCACAGCCTTGGACCGTCGCCACGGCAGCCGGCGCTGGCCCGGCCGCGACGACCCGACGATGCGGGCCAGGGTGAACAGCGTCAGCACCACCAGCACCAACACGAACGCGCCGCCCCACGCAACCTTCGTGGCGTTGACACCGGGCTGGGTGACCAGGCTGTAGATCTGCAACGGAAGATCCGACTGGATGCCCCGGAACGGATTCCAGTTGGTGTGTGAGGAGGCGCTCGTCGCCAGCAGCAGCGGAGCCGTCTCTCCCACCACACGGGCGATGCCCAGGATGACCGCCGTGACCATCCCGGTCCGCGCCGTGGGGAGGACCACCCGGAGGACCACCCTCCATTGCGGGGCCCCCAGGGCCAGCGCGGCCTCGCGCAACGAGCCCGGCACCACCAAGAGCACCTCTTGCGCGCTCCGGGTCACGAACGGGAGCATCAGCACGGTGAGCGCCATGGCCGCAGCCAGGCCCGACTTTCCACTGGTCCCGTGCGGCTGGACCCACAGGAGGTAGACGAAGAGGCCGGCGATGATGGACGGCGTCCCGGTCATCGAGTCCACCACGGTGCCGAGCACACGGGCAAAGGTTCCGGTCGACTCGTTGAGGTAGGTGGCGGTGAGCACGGCGATCGGAACAGAGAAGATCGTCGCCAGTCCCACCTGCTCCACCGTCCCCACGATTGCTGCAACCATGCCCGCCTGGGTGACCGGAGAACGGGCACTGCTGAACTGGGACATGTCCGCGAAGAAGAAATGCGGGAAACCTGAAAACACTGCGGCGAACCCGTGGACGATCACATAGACGATGATCGCCACCAACGGGACCAGTGCGACGAGGGAGCTTCCCCACACGAAGACGGTGGCCAATCGCTCCTTCATCAGCAGGACTCCGTGGAGACGCCAGGTCAACAGCCCATAGGTCAACAGGAAGCCCATCACCCAGAAGACGCCGAAACCGACCGCGGAGGCTCCGGCCGCGGTCAGCGTCAATACCAGCCACACCAGCGCGAACGACGCGACGGCGGACCCCACCGCCTCCGTCGCCATCCCCTGGGGCATCTTCCGGTGCCGGCTCGGCCGGTCCGGGTGTGTCGAGCCGTGGCCACCGGCCACATCCGGCCCTAGGTTCGGTGCCTGCCCCACCACGATGCTCACGACGCAGCCACCTTTGTCCGGCCGACGATCCGCCGGGCGACCAGGTTGATGACCAGAGTGGTGACGAACAGGGTGAGACCTGCCACGGTCAGCGCACTCTGGGTGATGCCCGGCGACACCTCGAAGCTGGTGGCGGTCAGGTACGAGATGGAACCGAGGCCTTTCGGTCCCAGGATCGCCCAGGTGAGGGTGTTGGTGGTCGAGAGGATCAGCACCACCGCCATGGTCTCCCCCAGGGCCCGGCCCAGTCCGAGGAGAGCGCCGCCCACGATTCCGTTGCGGGAGAACGGCAGGATGACGTCGGTCATCATCCCCCACCGGGTGCCTCCGAGGGCAAGCGAGGCCTCGCACGTCTCCCGCGGGCACTGCGACATCACCTCACGACTGATCGAGGTGATGATCGGGATGATCATGATGGCCACGACGACGCTGCAGAGGAAGATCGAGTTTCCATAGGTCTGAGCCGACTGCGTCCGGAAGAGTGGGATGAAGCTGGCATGGTGATCGAGCCACACCGTCGTTCCGTAGAGGTAGTTGCTCAGGGCCAGAAGGCCCCACAGGCCGTAGACGATGCTCGGGATGGTCGCCAACAGGTCCACGACGCCGGTCAGCCAGCTCCGAAGACGGACCGGGGCGAACTCGTTGATCATCAGCGCCGTCCCCACGGACACCGGGAGGGCCACGACGAGTGCGAGGGCGGCGACCATCACCGAGCCGGCCAAGGCTCCGAGGATCCCGAAGCTTGCCGGGGGCGACCACACGTCACTGGTGATGAACTGGAGCCCGTTCTTCTTCAGTGCGGGCACGCTGTGGATGCACATGAAGAGCACGACTGCCACCAGCAGGGCGAGGACGAGCACCCCGGCAGTCCCCAGAATCACCCGGAACACCCAGTCGGCCGTGGTCCGGCCCGGCTTCAAGGCCAGCGGGATGTCGGGCCTGTCGTCGGGTGACGCTTCGGCCACCGGGGGGCGAGGGGCGAGCAGGGTCACTCCTGCACCGCCATCGAATGCGTCGCAGGCGGTCGGACCGCAGGCGAGAGACGCCTGCCCACGGTGCCGCCGATGATGAGCAATAGCCCGGCAACGACCATCCAGACCAGTCCGGCCGGCGCCCCCGTGTACGCCAAGGTGGACCCGGCGGACGAGCCCGCACCGGACGAGCCGGAGAGGCCGCTACCCGACGAGCCGGTCGTCCCTCCGTCGACGGCCGCGGCCCCGGCCGGGATCGCGGTCGTGGAGGTGGAGGTGGTGGTACCCGTCGTGTTGGCCGTGGACGTGGGCGTCGTGGTGGTCGTGGATGTGGACGAGGTGGTCGTGGTCGTTGTGGTCGTTGTGGTCGTGGTGACGGCCGGGATCACCGAAGCCGACGCCGCCGACTCGGGGCCGCCCCCGGTTCCGTTGCTGGCGTGAACGGTGAAGGTGTAGTGCGTGCCGATGGTGAGACCGGTCACCGTCGCCGAGGTGGACGAACTGGCGATCGCCGAGAAGGTGCAGGCGGGACACGACGGAGTCGGGGTGACCGTGTACCCGGTGATCGCCGAGCCGCCATCGGACCCGGGTGCCGTCCAGTGGACGGTCACCGTGCCATCGCTGTTGGCAGTGGCGGCGCCGATGGTCGGACTGCCCGGCACGGTCGGTGAGCCGCCGTACGTGAAGTGGTCAGCGGCCGAGGTGGCCGAGGTGGATGTGACGCCACCGGCGGTCACGGTCACCGTCACGTCGACCGTGCCGGTTCCGGCCGGTGCGGTGGCGGTGATCGAGGTGGCAGTGTTGACCGTATAGGAGGTCGCGGCCATCGCACCGAACTCCACGCCGGTTGCGCCGGCGAGACCGGTGCCGGTGATGGTCACGCTGGTGCCGCCGGCGATCGGGCCCGTCGTCGGGTTGACCGACGTAACCGTGGGCACGGTCACGTAGAAGGGGGAGGAGAACACCTTGGGCTGGGTGAAGTCGTTCTGGTTGGTCCCGATGTAGAGGACGCAGGCATTGGTGAGATCGCACTTGGGGTTGGCGTTGGCCGGCTCGCCCAGCACTGCCGAAGGGAGGCCGAACATGGTGAGCCCGCTGTAGTTACCGGAGTTGCCGCCGGCCACGTAGTCGAAGCTGCCGTCGTTGCCGGTGAGGATGGTGTCGCCGGGGAGGGTCTGGCCATCACAGTCCGAGGCAGAGGTGGGGAGGTTGCCCACGGCCCCTCCGGGGTCGGCACACTCGACGATGCTGATACCCACCTTGGCGCCGAAGGTGGTGTTCGCCGCCGCCGACACCTCGATGACCTGCTGGTCGGTGTAGGTGGGCAGGGTCACCCCTCCGCTGGTCGTCGTAGGTGCCGCCGTCAGCACCGCGACGGCAGGGCCGCCCGCAAGTGCACGCCCGGGGTGCAGTGCGAGGACGACCACCATCACCAAGAGAGCGGCACCCACCACCCGAGCCGTCTGCCAGATGCCCCTGCCCAACGTCATTGACCGCAATGTTCGATGACCTCTGCTCTGGTCTTCATCTGCTCCCACTCATCCGTCCAATCCCCAAAAACCCCGATGTCCGAGGGGCCTGCGAGCACTCGCCAGGCCCCTCGGACGGGGATACTGCCACTGCCGCACTTCGACATCAGTGCGACTTCATACCGCTAGCTCAAGAGGCCGGGTCGTGCACCGCTGCGATGAGCTGGCACGAGTTGTTCGGCGCGGCTGACGTGTTGGTCAGTCTCGAGAACCCGAAGCTGGTGTTGATCAGGGTGGTGATCTCGGCGTCGTAGTTGAGGCCGGTGCCCAGGTCCTTGCCCTTGGTGAAGACGTTGTTCGAGTCACACCACCAGTTCAACCACGCGGCGGTCGATGCCCGAATGGTGCCGGTCCGGTAGATGTTGTACAGGGTCCGGGCCGTCGGGAACGTGTTGTTCAAGTTGGTGACCGACGTCGAAGCGACACCGTTCTCCTTCAACTTGGTGGCCACGTAGGTGTTGGCTCCGACGGTCACCGACTTGGCATACGGGTTGGTCGCGTAGACCCCGTTGGCCTCGTAGTACAGCGACGCCGACAAGTACTCGACCTGGTCGGTCGCGCTGGCCGGGTAGACAGCCGCTGCCACATCGGCGAGCTGGGAGGTGTTGTTCTCCAGCAGTGCGAGTGCATGCGACTCGGCGTTTGTGTTGGTGGTGGCGCAACCAGCCTGGCCGGAGGCGACGAAGCCGTCGAAGGTCGACTCGGTGCCCGATGCCGAGTTGACTCCGATGATGTTGATCGGAATCCCGATCGCTGCACCGTTGCCCACCGTCTTGGCCACGCCGCCGTTACCGGGGCCACTGGCGCTCAGGTTGGTCAACTGACCCCAGTCGGTAATCCGCGTACCCGATGTCGAGCAGTACAGGCGATAGGCGACGCTACTGAGCCCACCACCGCTGTCGTTGTTGGTCAGGTTGCTGAACGCGGTGCCCGTGTAGGGACCGTCCACCGCATCGCCGGGGATCCAGCCAGCGGCGACCGGGCCGAGGTTGCCGCCGTTGACCGAGGCGAACGCGGTCGAGGTGCCGACATCACCGGGGATGGCCGTCTGGAAGTCGACTGCGGGAACGCCGTCCTTGGCGAAGCCCTGTCCCACCAGGTCGTTGCAGGCCGTACCAGCCGGCTTGGACGAGCGGGCATAGTCGACCTTGAGGTTGGCCGGAAGGGCCGTCGTGCCGCAGAGCTGGCCCTGGCCGGCACCCGAACCCACGGCGTCGATGCCCTGGCTGACCTCGGTACGATCGTAGTTGTCCACCGTGTTGGTGGTCGAGAGGTCGCCCGTCTGATTGCAGGTGGCGTTGTCCGCCTGCAGCACGCAACCGTAGAGAGCGGCCTGGTTGTACAGATCGCTCATCTTCTGCGAGAGGAAGAACGTCGTGTCCGAACCACTTCCTCGGACGGTCTGGACCGTTCCGGTCTGCCATAGGGGTCCCACCGCTGGGCTGGGGAGAGTGATGGCGGAGCTGACGCCGGTGGTGAGGGCCAAGGTGGCCGTCACAGCAACGGCTCCAAGCCCTGACGCCTGCAGCAGGCGCTTTCGCATGGACTTGAGATTCATGATTGCGGTCACATCCTTCGTTCGATTGATCGGGTATTCGTTGGGTTGGTACTGGTGGTGTGTTGCGTTGGTACAGGGGGTGCTACCTCCGGCAACCGGGGGACAGGAACTGCCCCCCGGCGCACCGTCGGTCAATGGGTCAAGAAGCGTTGGTCGTGCGGCGGCGGACGGCGAAGAACGCTCCGGCGGCCACCAGGACGGCGGCAACAGGCAGCATCACCGCGTAGGGGGCCTCCGGGGTCCCGGCGGGAGCCGAGGCCGACACGTAGAAGGGGGAGGAGAACACCTTGGGCTGGGTGAAGTCGTTCTGGTTGGTCCCGATATAGAGCACGCACGCATGGGTGGCGTCGCACTTCGGGTTTGCGTTGGCCGGCTCGCCCAGTGCGGTCGAGGGAAGGAGGAACATGGTCAACCCGCTGTAGTTGCCGGCGTTGCCGCCAGCCAGGTAGTCGAAACTGCCGTCGGTTCCCGTGAGGATGGTGTCGCCGGGGAGGGTCTGGCCGTCGCAGTTGGCAGCGGAGGTGGGAAGGTTGGCCACGCTGCCACCCGGGTCCGCGCACTCGATGATGCTGATCCCCACACGGGAACCGAATGTGGTGTTCGCCGCCACCGAGGCCTCGATGATCTGGCTGTCGGTGTACGTGGGGAGCGTCACCCCGCCGCTGGTCGTCGTAGGTGCTGCCGTCAGCACCGGCACAGCGGTGGCCGCGCCGGCGATCCCCGACGATCCGATGATGGCGCCGGTGGCGGACACCACTACCGCCACGATGGTCAGGCCGATTCGCCTCGTTCGTCCCAGTGACATGTGGTGATTCCTTTCGTGAACCGGATGATCGGTGCGGTCGATGGGCGACAACCAGCGGTCAGCTGCCGCCCGAGGGACCGGGATGGCCTTACAGGGGCATTTATGACACGTCGCCGGGGCCACGGGGCAGCCGAATTGCCGTTGACGCGAAGAAATAACCTTTCGATAAGAGTCACGTGAACTGAACGTTGCCATTCCGCTATCTGGTGGCCATCCGGACACCCTGGGTGAGCGGCGACGTGCTCGTTTTCGGCCGACCGGAACACCTGTTCACTTAACGATCGTCTCGGCTGTCCGCCACAAACCACCAGCTCAGAGGCGCCCCGCTTGGTGCCAGGACGCCCGACGACTCCCTCCGACCACGTCGGGGGGCGACGTCCGCCTGGCCCAGAGACCCGTGTGCCACTTCCTCGGGGAGGCGGAGCACAGCGGTCGGCGCCGGCTGGGTCCGACCGGCTGGTGCTCCTGGCGGCAGGTGACCCCGGGTGGCCGGCGCCGGCACGGGACGATCACTGCTCGGTGACCGGCGCCGGGCGGCTCCTCGAGCCCCCCCGATCGAGCACGATGGGCGCGCGCCCCGGGTCAGGTCGGATCCATCGCTCCGGCGCCACCGATTCCCGGAATTGCAGTTGGGGTGGGAACTGAGTCCCACCCCAACTGCTTCCTGCCCTCTACCAGAGCTTGCTCCTCAGGGAGCGCTCCGGGTGCCTGCGGTCGCCACGGCGGCTGCGGCCGCTCAGGAGACCACCAGGGTCAGCGTCTTGGTCATCGAGACCTTGAGCTTGCCCTCTGTGACCCCCACCGACACGGTGAAGGGATAGCTGGTGC
>JADGOE010000046.1 GCA_017883135.1 Acidimicrobiales bacterium | reverse complement strand
GCTGGCCGACGAGGAGACTTGGACCACCCCGGATGCCGAACTCGCCACCCGCGTCCGCCGCTACGGGAACGTGACGGTTGCCGCCTGGCACAACCTGCACCCGAAGCTGCACGGCCGGGGCAAGTGGCGGGACTACGACGAACCACCGATCATCAAGGGCACCGTGATCAGGGTCGAGGTCGAGCACCTCCCCAAGCCGACCGGACGGATCAAGAAGACCTTGTGGCTGTGGTGGTCAGGAGCAGGCGAGCCTGACCTCGATCTGTGCTGGCGGGCCTACCTCCGGAGGTTCGACATCGAGCACACCTTCCGATTCGTGAAGGGAACGTTGGGATGGACCACACCGTCGCTCCAGACGCCCGAACAGGCCGACCGCTGGACCTGGCTGGTGATCGCCGCCCACACACAGCTCCGTCTCGCCCGCCAGCTCGTCGACGATCTCCGGCTACCCTGGAACGGAGATCCGACCCGAAGAAGCTGACCCCTGTGCGAGTGCGCAGAGGGTTTCGGCGACTGCGTGTAACTCTCGGCACACCCGCCCATCCACCGAAATCCACCATGCCTGGTCCAGGCCGGCCAAAGGGAACCCGAAGACCGCCCAGAACCCGTTATCCCGCAGTCAAAAAGGCCGCTTGAGCTGGTCGCCTACGTTTAATTCCAAGCTTAGAATCTGAATTCCCAGCTAGGGGCATCAATTTCGTTGACGTGCCGTTCGGTGCCGTGTGAAGCGTTTCACCACGATCCCCCGAAAACTCCGAGGAGGTCCGCTGTGGCGAAGCCGGCCGCGCCGGCCTCCGCCGGTCGGGTGGCCCGGCGGCCGGTGCCGACGGGCAGAAGTCCGCGAGGACGCACCACTCGCAGCGCGGCCCGCGCGCCCTGCAGGTGGCCCGACCGTGCAGGATCAGCCGGAGGCTGAATGCGCCCCGCTGTGACGCCGGGATCATGGCGTTCAGGGCTCGCTCGATCCGAACCGGGTCGGTCTCAGCGGTTAGGCCCAACCGGAGTGAGAGGCGTTGCACGTGGGTGTCCACCGGCAGCCCAGGGAGCCCGAATGCGACGCTCCGGACCACATTTGCCGTCTTGCGACCGACTCCGGGGAGCGTCACCAACTGCTCCAGCTGCGACGGGACCTCGCCGCCGAACCGACCGACGACACCCTGTGCCATCCCGACCAGGCTGCGTGCCTTGGCCCGAAAGAAGCCTGTCGAGCGGATCAGTACCTCGACGTCGGACAGATCTGCGGACGCCAGTGCCGGGGCGTCCGGAAAGCGGGCGAAGAGCGCCGGGGTCGTCAGGTTGACCCGTTCGTCCGTGCACTGGGCGGAAAGAATGGTGGCAGCGACCAGCTGAAACGTACTGGCGTGGTCGAGCGCACACAGCTCCTCCGTCGAACCGGCGAAGACCGTGCTCAATCGCCGGTTCACCTCTCTTGCTCGCCCAGCGGGAGTGCGCGGTCGGGCCATGGCCCGGAGACTACCGGTAGCTTCTTCTGGATGGAGGGCCTCGATCTGGCGGTGGTGACGATACCGGATCGTTCGGTGACCGCCGAGATCCACCAACTGATCGACCGGGTGACCGCATCCACGGGCCACGCCGCTCTCAGTGAGCACAAGCGGGCTGAGCTGGCTCGTGCCGCCGATGGCACCGCCGAACCCACCGGTGCTCGACCCCTCTTCGTCGGTGTGGTGGGGCGTGTCGGCACTCCGAACGGTCAGCAGGGGCGGGGCGGTCTGGTCGCCTACGCCGAACTCCTTGCGAGCTCCGACTCGGGAGAGTTCGCAATCGAACTAGCGGTGGATCCCAAGATGGGAGGCCGGGGGGTGGGAGGCCGGGGTGTCCGGGACGCTCTGTTGCAGGCCGTGGTCGACGAGGTGCTCCATCTGGGAGGAGGCGTGGTCCGGTTGTGGTCGGCGCACGCCTCTCCGTCCGATGATGCACTGGCTTCCGCCCACGGGTTCCGGGTCGAACGCAACCTGATCCAGATGCGCTGTCCCCTGCCCGCGAGCCGGGGCACGGGACGCTCCGCGTCGGACCCACCGGTTCCGATCCGGCCCTTCCGACCCGGCCTGGACGAGCCAGCGTGGTTGGCCACCAACAACAGGGCGTTTGCACGCCACCCCGAGCAGGGCCATTGGGACATGCGCAGGCTTCTCGAGCGGGAGCAGGAGCCGTGGTTCGACCCGAATGGGTTCCTCCTGCTGGAGGAGTCGGGACGGATCGCCGGCTCGTGCTGGACGAAGATCCACCCCGACGCTGATCCACCGATGGGCGAGATCTATGTCATCGGTGTCGACCCGGCGTTCCATGGGCGGGGATGGGGTCGAGCCCTGACCCTGGCCGGCCTCGACTGGCTCGCCGCGGCCGGCATGGCGGTCGGCATGCTCTACGTGGACGCCGAGAACGTACCTGCGGTGTCGATGTACCATTCGATCGGATTCGCCGACGACCATGTGGACCGGGCGTACGTCGGCCGCTTCGACCCGAGCTGAGACGCGGTGGGCTGAGACGCGGTCGGCCGACACGGTGCACATGCGTCGTCGTGCCGGAAGCGCTGCCGCGGCCAGGGTCAGCTCGCTCCTACGAAATGCCCGACGGAGTAGGTGACCGCTGCGGCGGCGCCCGAGATCAAGAGCTGGCGACCGGCCGACCACAGCCACGATCGGCCGGTGAACATCGAGAGGGCGGCGCCCACCCCGAGGGCCCCGACGGTGCCGAGGATCACCGACCACAGCGTGGCTGTCGTCCCATCGGTGATCAGCCAGGGCAACAGGGGGATGAACGCACCGATGGCGAAGGTCAGGAACGAGGAGACGGCCGCCTCGACCGGATTGCCGGTCTCCTCGGGGTTGATCCCCAGCTCCTCGCGTGCGTGGGTCTCGAGGGCCAGCTCCGGGTTCCGCATCATCTTCACGGAGAGCTCCTCAGCCAGGGTCGGGTCGAGCCCGCGGCCCTCGTAGATCGCAGCCAGCTCCTTGCGCTCGTCCTCGGGGTCGTGGTGGATCGCCTGGCGTTCGATATCGAGCTCACGCTCCATCAATTCGGACTGAGCGCGCATGGAGATGTACTCGCCCGCGGCCATCGAGAATGCGCCGCCGACTAGACCGGCAACTCCGGCCAGGCGTACCGCCCCGGCCGACGAGTGGGCGCCGGCCATACCGAGGATCAGCGCCACATTCGAAACGAGCCCATCACTGATGCCGAACACAGCGGCACGCGCTCCCCCGCCGTGGAGGTTCCGGTGCTGGTGTTCCTCGTCCACGCACGAGAGCGTACCGACCTGCCTCCGCTGAGGACACACTGACCTCTGGACATAGGGAGTCCTTACCTCGCCAGGCGGGCGGTCTCCCCCCGGCGAAGCCACCGTGCCTCCGGAAAGGGCTGCCCGCGCGACCGACAGCGGAGGGGTGGTCCCCCGGGCCGCACATCCCGTACAGTCTTGGCCATGGCAACCACCGTGCAGGGCATCGAGTCGTTCCGCGATCTGGTCGGGCAGCACCTGGGCTACAGCGAGTGGCATCGCATCGACCAGGCCCAGGTCAACTTGTTCGCCGACGCCACCGGCGACCACCAATGGATCCATGTCGACCCCGAACGGGCAAAGAGCGGACCGTTCGGGACCGCGATCGCCCACGGCTACCTGACCCTGGCGCTGGCGCCCGTGTTCCTGGGAGAGGTCCTCAACGTGGAGGGCATCTCCATGGGGGTCAATTACGGCTGCAACAAGGTCCGTTTCCCCTCCCCGGTGCCCGTCGGCAGCAACCTCCGCCTCGGGGTCTCAGTGGCGGAGGTCGAGGATGTCTCGGGCGGGGTCCAGGTGGTTCTGGATCTCACCCTCGAGACCGAGGGATCGACCAAGCCGAGCTGCGTCGCCCAGGTGGTCTACCGCTACTACGGCTGAGCCGCCTCCACTCCGCCGGGCCGGTGCAGTGCGGGTCGATCGGTGTGCCACACGGCCCTCGGAGCTCGTGCTCGAACGATCCGAGCGATTACTCCTAGAGTGTCAGGCATGGAGATGCGGGTCGAACAGCTGTCGGTCCGATCGGATGTGTCGGTGGACACGATTCGCTACTACCAGAGCAAAGGCCTCGTCGAACCCCCCCGTCGCGAGGGCAGGATCGCATGGTACGACTCGAGGCACGTCGAGCGGTTGGCCCGGATCCGCTCGCTACAGAAACGTGGCTTTACCTTGGCCACCATCGCCCGGCTGGTGACCGGCGAGCTCGATGCAGCCGACGAGGTACTGCTGGGAGAGCTCTCCGGGCTCCACCGACCCTCGAGCGGGTTGCACCACGAGGTGGAGCACGCCGTCGGCCCTGATCGTGTCCACGGCGTCGAGCCGACGGCGGCGGAAGTGGACGGCTCCGACTCCCTGACGTTGGCCGAGTTGGCCATCGAGACCGGTGTCCCTCTGGCACTCCTGAAGGCCATCGAGGCCGAGGGCCTGCTGATTCCCCGCCGCATCGGCGGCCTGGAGCGGTACACATCCGAGGATGTGGCGTCGTCGAAGGCCGGGCTCCTGCTACTCGAGTGGGGGATTCCCCTCTCGGCCCTGCTCGAACTGGCACGCCGGCACCACGAAGCGACCGAGGCGGTGGCCCATGAAGCAGTGGCGATGTTCTCCCTCTACGTCCGGGGTCCCCTGCGTGACGGACCGCACCACGACACGCCCGACCCGCTGCCATCGGCGCGGCCCTCGGACCCGGACATCGACAGGCTCCTCGTCGCCTACTCGGAGCTCCTCCCGGCCGTGAACGCCCTGGTCGGCCACCACTTCACCCGCACGCTGGTCAAAGCGGCCCTCGACCATGTCAAACAGGTCGGCTCGGCCGCGGAGCAACGCGCCGTCTGGGGTCAGATCGTGGCGGCCGAGACCGGTGACCCCGACGGTGCGGATGTGGACAGTCCCGCGCGGGTGCGATGACAGAGCCGCCCTCGCCCGGCCCGCCGTCGCCCGGCCCGCCCTCCCCCGGCTCCGCTCCGGCCTACGAGACGGCCGCACGGCTGGCGGCGGACCTTCCCACCGGAGCCGACAAGACCGTTCTGGTCCGCTCGATGTTCGATGCCATCGCCCCTCGGTACGACCTGGTGAACCGCTTGATGACCTTCGGCCTCGATGTCCGGTGGCGCAAGCAGTCGACCCGGGCGCTCGGACTGCCCGTGGGCTCTCTCGTGGTCGATCTGGCGTGCGGAACCGGCGATTTCCTCAAGATCCTGCGGTCGGCCGGGTTCCGGCCGCTCGGTTTGGACCTGTCCTGGGGGATGCTGGGCGCCAACCACACCGGTGAGCCGTTGGTCCAGGCCGACGGAGCATGGCTGCCGCTGACCAGTGGCTCCATCGACGGGATCACCTGTGGGTATGCCCTTCGCAACTTCACCGACCTCGCCACGGTGTTCGACGAGTTCGGCCGCGTCGTGCGCCCTGGTGGCCGGATCAGTCTCCTCGAGGTGTCCGAACCCGACCACGGGCTCCTACGGATCGGCGACCGAATCTGGTTCCGCCGGGTGGTGCCGTTGATCGGGGGGGCGCTGTCCGATCGTGCCGCCTACCGCTACCTACCCGAGTCGACCGCCTATCTCCCTTCGACCGGGCAGCTCCGGTCGATGTTGATGGAAGCGGGGTTCTCCGCAGTCAATCGGCGGGCGCTCTCGGGAGGCCTGAGCCAACTGATCACCGCGACACGACGAGGTCGACGTTGACCGGCCGGGCCTCGTTCGCGGAGTCGGGTCCGGAGCGCTCGAGTCTCGTTGCCGTGCGATTCCCCCTCGACCCAGGCCCGATGGTCGATCCGTTCGCGCTGGCCGGATCGACCGGCATCGTCGTGCACTCACGAGGCCGAACCCTGGTCGGCCTGGGCAACGCGCTCACCATCCCGCTGCCTTCCGGCCTCGACTCCGGCACCGACATCGACCGTGTTGCCAGGCTGCTGTCCTCCATCGGGTGCGCCGACCACCTCGGCCCCGATGAAGGCGCTGTCGATCGGCACGGGCCCCCGGGCGGAGGCCATGCCGTCGTCGCATTCGGGGCTCTACCCTTCGACCGGTCGGCGCCGGCCTCGCTGGCCGTGCCCGAAGTCGTCTACGGCGTGGAGCAGGGGGGACGGGAGTGGGTCACCGTGGTAGCAACCGACCCTTCCGAGCTGCCGTCCTCTTCCTGCGATCTTCGATCGCACCTCCTCGCCGGACGGCTGCTCGCTGGACGGCTGCTCGCTGGGCAGCCCCCGGCGGATCACACCCGCTTCGTTCCGGGCACCACTGGCCGGCATGGTCTTCCCCAGCAGATCCGTCCCCTCGTCTCCGACGACCAGTTCTGCGGAATGGTCGCGGACGCGGTCGACGCCATCGAACAGGGCGAACTGGTCAAAGTCGTGCTGGCCCGGCACGTAGAGGTCACCATGGGCGAGCCGATCCGGGTGGACGAGCTCCTTCGCCGATGGAGCCGTCTCGAGCCGGACTGCACGATCTTCTCCCTGTCCACCGCCGATGGGCAGTTCGTCGGGGCCAGCCCCGAACTGCTGATGGAGCGATCGGGCGGGCAGATCCACAGTCGGCCCCTGGCCGGGACGACGGAGCGATTCCGGGGGGACCGGTCCGGCGCTCTACCAGAGGAGCTCCTCGAATCGACGAAGGACAGTGCCGAGCACCGCTTGGTGGTCGACGCCATCGAACGGTCACTCAGGCCGTTGACGGCCACGCTCCAGGTGCCCACACGGCCTGATCTGGTCCATCTTCACAACATCACCCACCTGGGCACCTCGATAACCGGCAGCCTCGCTCGCACGGCGACCGGATCCATTCCGAGCGTGCTCGCACTGGTGGCTGCGCTGCACCCCACGCCGGCCGTCGGCGGGGTGCCGGTCGCCTCGGCACGGGCCATGATCGATCGTTCGGAACCCGAGTCGAGAGGTTGCTACGCGGGCCCGGTCGGTTATGTCGACGCCGCCGGCGACGGCACCTGGGTGGTGGGCATCCGGGCCATGACCGTCAGGGAGCGCACGGCGCGCTTGAGCGCCGGTGTGGGAATCGTCGATGGATCGGAGCCCACCACCGAACTGGCCGAGGCCAACCTCAAGTTCACCGCCGTCTTCGACGCCCTCGCCCCCGGCGTGAACTTTTCGACCTCTGACGGGACCGGACCACGGGCAGCAGTCGGCTGAGAACTGTCTGGCCGGGAACGGACGCAGCCGGCCCGGTGGCTCACCGTGCCTGGCCGGCCGCCATGCGCGTGTAGCGACGGATCACCTCGGCAAGTGTCTCGGGGGCGTCGCGCGCCACGAAGTGGCCGGCCCTGGGCACGACGATCAGTTCGGCACCGGGGATCGCCTGGGCCAGGCTCCGCGTCGCCTCGGGGCGGACCACCAGGTCCCACGCGCCGCCCACCACTGCCACCGGAACACTCAGATCACCGAGCGCAGCGGTAACCGATGGGAGTTCGTCCATCAGTGCCTCCTGTTCGATCATGAAGGTGCGCCTGCTCCGGACCAGCGCTCCGCGCCCCCCACCCAGGACCGACTCGTCGGGCAGCGCGGCCACCAGCTGCTCCCTCAGGCCGTGTGGTGCGTATCGGGCCAGCCGTCTCAGACGCGGCAGCACCGCCCCCACGGCAACCAGCCCAGCGACGGTCATCACGTCGCCCACTACCGCAACGTTGAGGAGCCGGTCGAAGACATCCACGCTGTCCGGCGTGCACGCGGCGCCGACCAACACCAGGTTGGAGACCGCCTCGGGGTGCCGGGCTGCCAGTAGCACTGCCACCCCGCCCGACCAGCTGTGTGCCACCACCGTGGCTGGCATGGCCGTTCGCTGCTCGAGGAATTCGGCGACCACCTCGGCGTTTTCGGCCAGACCCCGTGCGGGGTCGGGGGAGGATCCGTAGCCGATGCGGTCCGGAGCGAGGACCCGGCCGTCTCCTTCGAGCAGCCTGGTCACCGGCTCCCACGATGCGCCGCTGCCCGGTTGGCCGTGGAGGAGCACCACCGGATGACCGGAACCGCTGTCGATCGAAGCAAGCGTCACGAGATCAGGACCGAGCCACCACAGCGTCGGGAGCCGGGCCGGATTCTGCGATGGGAGCACCGATACGACCGGGGCCGGTCGGTCCGGCTGCGCCATCGGGAGGCCCGGGCGGGAGGCCGGAGGGCGGGGCTGCAACCGGAGGTGCCGGCGACAGGCGGTACAGCGGGAGCGCGACCTCAAAGGTGGCTCCCTCCCCTTCCATGGTGACCACCGACGCCTTCCCACCGAAAGTGCGGGCCAGGCTGGCCACGATGGACAGGCCAAGCCCCGATCCACCGTCCCGGCGCTCGGCGTCACCTCGATAGAACCGGTCGAACACATGACCAGCCTGCTCGGCGCTCAACCCGGGGCCACCGTCACGCACCCGGAGGACGGCCAGATCCCCCTCGATCACCACGCTCACCTCGACCGGCGTGCCCGGTGGAGTGTGAGCGAGGGCGTTGTGGAGCAGGTTGTGGACCATCTGCCCGAGGCGGGCGTCATCGCCGGCAACCGGAACCTCGCTCGGAGCTTCGAACTCGATCGGGCGATCGGCGTCAACCGCCCGGGCATCCGCCACCGCTTCTGCCGCCACTGCACCCAGGTCGACCCGACGGCGGCTGGGCTCAGGTCCCTGGCCCTCCCGGGCCAGAACTGCCAGGTCTCCCACCAGGGCCCCCATTCGGGCAGCCTCCTTCTCGATGCGTGAGAGTGCCCGGTCCCGCGCCGCCTTGTCCTCGAAGGCCTCCTTGCGCAGGAGCTCTGCATACCCGCGGATCGCAGTGAGTGGTGTGCGCAGCTCGTGCGACGCATCGGCCAGAAAGCTGCGGAGCCGGTCCTCGGACGTGGTCCGTTGGGCGAATGCCGACTCGATCTGCGCAAGCATCCCATTGAGGGCGCGGCCCAATCGGGCGATCTCGCTGCTGCCGTCGGAGGGCTGCACCCGTCGGGTGAGATCCCCCGCGGCGATGGCGTCCGCCTCCTTGGTCATGTCCTCGAGCGGCCGAAGCCCCAATCGGATAAGCAGCGTGATCAGGACCAGAAGCGCCACCAACAAACCGAGCGTGACAGCCCCCTCGATGGTGCGGAGGGAGTTGAGCGTGGCGTTCACCGAGTCCAGTCGGGTGGCGACCACCAGCGTCTGACCTGGCAGTGCCGTGGCCTCCAGCCGGTACTCCTGCCGGCTCCTCCCTGCCATCCCCACGGTGATCGACGCCGAGTCGGGTCGGTAGGGCTGGTCCTGCTTGGCCAGGTGGTCAGGATCGGGCGCCGGGCGCACCGGGAGCGGTACCGGCAGTATCGGGACGGGATCGGGTCGGGAGCGGGATCCCGACGGCTTGGAGACCACGATCCGGCCCTTCGCATCGACCAGCTCCACATAGACATCGGGGCTGACCCGCGACTGGATGGAAGACGGGGTGACCATGAAGCTGCGGCTGTCCGCCCTGGTCACGAAGACGGCGACCTGGGCACTCGCGGTGTTGAGCTGGTTGTCCACCCGACCGTAGAGATACGAGTGGAGTGAGGTCAGTGTGATGATGCCGACCGCGGCGAGCCCGAGAGCGACCAGCACGATCATCGTGGCAACCAGGCGTCGACGCAAGGTCACGGGCGGACCTCGCGGATGCTGTAGCCGACTCCACGGATGGTGTGGATGAGCGGAGGGTCGAAGCAGTCGATCTTCTTGCGGAGATAGGAGATGTAGATCTCCACGACGTTGGACTCCCGGACGAAGCCCTCGTCCCACACCGCATCGAGGATCTGGGCCTTCGAGAGGACTTGACGGCTGTGGCGCACCAGGTAGAGGAGAAGCCTGAACTCGGTGGCCGTCAGATCGATCGGCTGATTGCCGCGCCACACTTCGTGGGTCCCGACATCCACGACCAGATCGCGGAAGCGCAGATTGCGCTCCTCCCCGTCCCCCTCGACGGCGGTGCGCCGAAGCACGGCGCGGATTCGAGCCACCAGCTCATCGATGCTGAACGGCTTGGTCACGTAGTCGTCACCGAGGGCGAGCCCGGCCAGCTTGTCGGCTGTGGCGTCGCGGGCGGTGAGGAACAGCACCGGGGTCCCGACGTCCTCGGCCCGCAGACGGTGGCACACTTCGATCCCGTCGATGTCGGGGAGCATCACGTCGAGGACGATGCAGTCGTACCCCCCGACCAGCGCCTTGGCCAGTGCCTGGCTGCCGGTGGTCGCCTCCTCGGTCACGAAGCCCTCGAACCGCAGTGCCGAAACCAGGACGTCGGTGATGTAGGGCTCGTCGTCGACCACCAGGATGCGTCCCGCAGCGGTCACCGTGCCAGCATCAGGTACGCACGGCCTGGGGGCGGGCCCGAAGGCCCCCGAAGAGCCGTAGTGCTCCCCACCAGGTCACCAGGCCCAGCGCTTCGACCACGATGAAGGTGGACATCTTCGACTCACCCTCGACCCGGTCGACGAACCGGATCGGCACCTCGACGATGGCGGTCCCGGCCCGCTTGGCCTGATAGGTCATCTCGATCTGGAACCCGTAGCCCTCCGCCTTCACCTGGTCGAGGTCGATGCTGTTGAGCACCGATGCCGAATAGGCCCGGAACCCAGCCGTCGAGTCGGCGACACCGAGCCCGAGAAGTGTCGTGGCATAGATGTTCCCGCCGCGGGAGAGGAGGCGCCGATGCCAGGCCCAATTGGGGATCGAGCCACCGGTCACGTATCTCGATCCGATCACCAGCCCATACCCCTCGGACAAGGGTGCCACCAACCCGGGGAGCGCCTCGGGCTCATGGGAGAGGTCGGCGTCCATCTCGACACACGCATCGAAACCGTGGTCGAGGCCCCAGCGGAAGCCGGCTCGATAGGCACTGCCGAGGCCCGACTTCTCGTGCCTCCGCATGATCTCGATGCTGCCGATCTCCTTACCGGTCCTCTCGGCGATATCGGCCGTTCCGTCGGGGCTGCCGTCATCGACGACCAGCACCGTGGCCCCGGTCAGCGCCTGGCGGATCCGGCGGAGGACATGGTCGATGTTCTCCGCTTCGTTGTAGGTCGGGAGCACCACCAGGACATTCATCTCAGCAGCTTACGAGATCGGACCGGGGTCCTCAGAGTCGGGGGCCGACCTCCCCGTGACAGGTGGATCCGGTCACCACCCGGTTTCGGGCCGGCCCTCCGCGGGTTCCGGTTGTCGAACGCCGGGCGGAGGTACATCGTCGAGCGGGGCGGCCGCGTCGTCCGGACCTTTGGACCTGGTGCGCTGCCAGACCTCCCGGAAGACGACCTGGATGGCCCCGCCCACAGGAATGGCCACCAGGGCGCCGGTGAGCGCGCCCAGCGAGGACCCGAACACCCCACCCAGGTTGGCGCCGATCAACACCGCCAGAAGCACCCACAGCGGGTTCATGCGCACCGTCCGGCTCATCACCACCGGGTAGAGGAAGTGGTTCTCCACCAGCTGGAACCCCACGAAGACGATCAGCGTGGTCACGCCGGCGGCCGGCGAGTGGAGGAGGGCCAAGAAGACGCTGGGCACGCCGGCGATCAATCCCCCAACCAGGGGGATCATGGCCACCAGGGCCACCCACAAGGCGATGAGCAGGGCGAACGGCACACCGAGCACCAGCATGGTGACCAAGATGACCAGTCCGAAGAGCACCGACATGGCAATGGTGCCCAGCACATAGGAGGTCACCGAGCGGGACACCCGTTGGGCGACGTCCTCGATGGTGCGCCGCCTGTCGGCTCGCAGGGCCCCCATCAGGCTCCGGCGGATCGTCGGTGCCTCCAGGAGCATGAACAGTGACAGGAACGCGATGGTGGTGAGGGCCAGCATGGTGGAGAACACCGCCTTGCCCAGGTTCGTGCCGACACTGAGCGCCGGCTTCCCCAGGTTGTTGGCGGCTGTCTTGAGCTTGGGCGCGTTCTTCTGCACCCACGACAGCAGCCCGAAACGCTGAAGGGTGTGGGCCAACCATCCGTGGCCTTTCTGCACCTGGTCGACCATGGAGGGCAGGCGCTCGGCCACGTGGGTAACGGAGTTGACCAGGGGGTAGCCGAACAGCCCCAAGAGGCCCGCAAAGATCAGCACCGCCCCGGCGAAGACCAACGCCACCGCCGACCCCCGGCGCATCCGGTGGCGTTGCAGGAAGACCACCGACGGATTGAGTACGAGGGCGATGAACGCCGCCATCAGCGTCCACAGGATCACCTCCCGCAGCCGGCCGAGGAGTCGGTAGAGCACCCAGGTGGCAATCGCCACCGCGTCGATGGTCAAGATGGTCCGGAGCGGAACGCCTCTCGCTGACGCTGCGGCGAACATGCGGTCTCGCCGGGGCGCATCGGGCCCCACCTGTCGGTCGTGGCGCTCGGCCGGTGTCTCGCTGACAACGGTGCTCGCGGCGGGGGGTGTGGAGTGACCGGGCGGGCCCAACGGAGCCGAGCCGACGGGGTCCCCCGGGGATGCACCCGCCGGGGCAGGTCCCTCCGACCAGCCATCGGGCATCTCGACGTCTCTCCCCACTCGTGCAGCATGTCAGGTCGAGAGGGCGAGGCGTGCCAACATGATGGTGATGGCCGCCGAACAGGCAGACAACCAGCCGCATCACCGGTGGTGGCACCGCGGGCCCTTCGTCCGCCGCGAGGTCCGCCTCAGCGTCGGGACGCTGCTCGTCTTCCTCTTCGCCTTCTACGTGGCCCTCCCCCTACTGGCCAGCCATCTGGACGACTTCGCCGCCCTCACCCACATCAACATCGCCTACCTGGTCCTCGCGGTGCTGCTCGAGATCGCCGCCCTGGCTGCCTATACCCAGTTGACCCATGCCGTGCTCCCCCACGACGGTCCGCGAAGGTTCCGCCTGTTCAGGATCAACATGTCCACGTTGGCCCTCAGCCATGTCTCTCCTGGCGGCACCGCTCCGGGAGCGGCGCTCGGCTATCGGCTGCTCACCCAATCGGGAGTGTCTGGGTCGGACACCGGCTTCGCCCTCGGGACACAAGGCATCGGCTCGGCCGTGGTGCTCAACGTCATCTTCTGGTTCGCCCTGGTGGCGTTTCTGGTGGCCCACGGCTTCCACGCTCCCTCCAGCCACCACGGCGGCCAGTCACAGTCCGCCTCCATTCTGGTCATCGTGGCTGCCGGGGTCGGGGTCGTCCTGCTCGGCGCCTTCGGAGGGCTCTTCTATCTCCTGACCCGGGGCCAGCAGCGGGCCAGCCGGATCATCCGGCGGGTCTCCGGCCGGATCCGATTCCTCGATGCCGATCGGACGACCGCCCTGGTCGAGCGGCTGGCGCAACGGTTCGCGATCCTGATGGAGGACCGGGCCCTCCTCCGCCGGGCAGTGGGCTGGGCCGCTGCCAACTGGCTCCTCGACGCGGCGTCCCTCTGGGTCTTCGTCGCGGCGTTCAGCCACTTCATCTCCCCGATCGACCTCCTCACCGCGTACGGCCTGGCGAACATTCTGGCGGCCATCCCGATCACCCCGGGGGGCCTGGGGGTGGTCGAGTTCGTGCTGGTCTCGATGATCACCGGCTTCGGGCCGACCGCCGGCCAGGCGCTTTCGGCCGTGCTCGCGTACCGGGTCGTCAACTTCTGGCTCCCCATACCGTTCGGGGGGCTGGCCTACGCCTCGCTCGAGCTCGAACGAAAAGCCCCCCACCATCGGCTCCGCGAGTTCCTGCGCGGCCGCATCGACTTGAAGCGGGTGCCGACCGGGGCGGCGGCCACAGCACCGGGCGGTCCGGCGGCCAGGGCGGCCACCTGGTTCAACCGCGCCTCCGGTACCAGCGCGTCCACCAACGGGACCGCTTCTGTACTGCAACCTCAGGAACAGCCAGCGGCGCCGGGCGCAGATGCGCGGGAACGACCTGGGCCGCCTCGCGGCGAAGGCGTAGCGATTCGAGGGCCTGCGCTTGGAAGTGATCCTGCAGGTTGAACCCCAGGCTGAGCGGGCCGCGGTTCGGCGCCACCCGCTGCCAGGCCCCATCAGCGGAGAGGGTCCAGGCATTGGCTTCGTCCCGCAGGGCATCTTCGAGTATCCCGACCAGGCGGCGCTGGATCTCCGGGTCGTCGATGGGAACGACCACCTCCACCCGCCGATCGAGGTTTCGCTCCATCAGGTCGGGCGAGCCGAAGGACACCCGCAACGGCCTCTCCCCCCCGCCGCCGAAGAGGAAGATCCGAGAGTGCTCGAGGTATCGGCCGACGATCGAACGGACCCGGATGTTCTCCGACAGGCCGGGAACCCCGGGACGGAGACAGCACCTGCCACGCACGATGAGATCCACCGACGCCCCGGCCTGGGAGGCCCGGTAGAGGGCGTCGATGATGTCGGGATCGGTGAGGCCGTTGGTCTTCAGGACGATTCGACCGCCGCCTCCGGCGCGTGCTTCCTCCTCGATGGACTCGACAAGCGTCGAACGCGTCGACAACGGTGACACCACCAGTCGTCGGAATCGGGGCGGATCTCCCGAACCGGCCAACAGGTTGAACAGATCGACGACGTCGGCACCGATCTGCGGGTCAGCGGTGAGCAGGCCGACATCCTCGTAGCTTCCGGCCGTGTGCGAGTTGTAGTTCCCACTCCCGATGTGGCAGTAGCGCCGGATCTCATCCGCTTCGCGCCGCACCACCAGCGAGATCTTCGAGTGTGTCTTCAGTTTGACCAGCCCGTAGACGACCTGTACACCCGCTTCTTCGAGGGCGCGGGCCCAGGCGATGTTGGCCTGCTCGTCGAAGCGGGCCTGCAACTCCACCACAGCGGTCACCTGCTTTCCCGAGTGGGAGGCGCGGATGAGCGAGTCGACGATCGGGCTGTTCTCACTGGTCCGGTAGAGCGTCTGCTTGATGGCCAGGACATCGGGATCCTCTGCAGCCAGGGCGACGAACGCCTGCACTGAGGTGGCGAAGGAGTCGTACGGGTGATGGACGAGCACGTCGGCGTCGGCCACCACGGCGAAGATATCGGCGTCGCCTGCCAGCTGCGGCGGCGTGAGCGGGGCCCAGGGCTCGGGGGAGAGTTCGGTGCGGTCCAAACCGGTAAGGGCCCGAAACCCGCCGAGGTCGACCGGCACGTCGAAGAGGTAGACGTTCTCCTCCCGGACCTCCACCTCGGCGATGAGCATGTCGAGCAGGTCGGTGGAGACGCCAGCGGAGACCTCGAGGCGCACAGCTTGGCCGAACCGCCGCCGGTGCAGCTCGAGCTCCACCGCGACCAACAGATCTTGGGCCTCGTCCTCCTCGACCGAGAGATCGGCGTTGCGGGTCACCCGAAACACGTGGTGCTCGGCGATGGTCATCGCCGGAAAGAGGGTGTCGAGGTGAGCGGCGATGACCTGTTCCACCGGAACGATCCGTTCCTGATCTGGCATGACCACGAACCGGGGCAGCAGGGGGGGCACCTTCACCCTGGCGATCCGCTGGTCGCCGTTGGCCGGATCCACCACTCGGAGCACCAGGTTGAGCGAGAGGTTGGAGATGTAGGGGAACGGATGGGCCTGGTCGACGGCGAGCGGCGTCAGGATCGGAAAGATCTGCCTGTTGAACACCTCGACCAGATGGGCCCGATCGGCCTCGTCGAGGGTGTGCCAATCGGATGCCGCCAGACCCGCCGCGGTCAACGCCGGCTCCACCTGCTCCGAGTAGATGCGGCTCTGCCACTCGACGAGGTGGGCGACCCGTCCGGTGATCGCCTTCAGCTGTTCTGCCGGGCTCATGCCGTCCGGCGAGCGGGTCCGCAGGCCTGCGGCGATCTGGTCCTCGAGGCCAGCCACCCGCACCTGGAAGAACTCGTCGAGTCCTTCGGAGAAGATGGCCAGGAACTTCACCCGTTCGAACAACGGAATGCGGTCGTCCGCCGAGAGCTCGAGCAGGCGAGCGCCGAAGTCGAGCCACGAGAGCTCCCGGTTGATGAACCGCTCCGCACGGGTCGACCAGTGGTCCTCAGGATCCGGCCCGCGATCGGATGCCGAGCCCTCGGACGACCCCGGCCCGGGTGGAGGGGACTCGGACACGACGGGGCCGACTGCCGACGTGAGCGGCCAGGTCGACTGGCGCCGGCGGGACTCGGCGTCGCTCGGGCCCGTTGCCCCGGGCGCCGCACCGGCGCCGGTCCGGTCAGGGACGGCTGTCGACTGGTCCGTCATGTCCGCCTCGTCTCAGTCATGGCAGATCGGTTACGGCAGATCCCATGGTCGGTCCATCGTATCCCCGGCGGGCGCACGTGGCTCCCCCGGCGCCGTACCGCACACCGGTAGGCTCGCCGCAGTGCCGGCCCTCACCCTGCGTTCCCCGAAGACGAAACGGTCCCGGAACGGGGTCAAGGCGCGGCGCCGGACCGAGCTCGGCCTGTTGATGGCCGCCTCGCTCATCGTCGTCGCCGCCTACACCCTGATGATCTTGGGCAACACGACCAAGGTGCCCTCCGACGTGGTCCCCTTGATGCTGGTCATGCTCGCCCTCGGCGGAGTGGCTCATATCGCCAACCGGATCTTCGTGCCCGACGCCGTTCCGGTGGTCCTTCCCATCGCCTTCCTGCTGAACGGCCTCGGCTACGTGATGATCTTCCGGATCGACCTCGGAACGGGGAAGCACTATGCCCCACTGCAGGCCGCCTGGACCGCCGCCGGGGTGGCTGCCTACGTCATCACCCTCTTCGTCGTCCGCCGGAGCCGGGACCTCGACCGCTACCGCTTCCTGGTCCTGGCCGGCGGGGTGGTCCTGTTGCTACTGCCGCTCGTCCCCCATGTGGGGGCCAACATCAACGGTGCCCGACTGTGGATACACGTCGGGTCGTTCGAGTTCCAGCCAGTGGAGCTGGCGAAAATCGTCCTGTGCATCTTCTTCGCCTCCTACTTCGCCGAGAAGCGCGAGCTCCTCACGATCCCCACCGCCCGGGTCGGCAATCGACTGGTGCTCGATCCCCGGCCACTGGTGCCCATCGCCCTGGCCTGGGTCTTTGCCATCGGGGTGATGAGCCTCGAGCACGACATCGGGTTCTCCGCCATGTTGTTCACCCTCTTCATCGGCATGCTGTGGGTGACCACCGGCAGGACCGGCTACCTGGTCCTCGGGGTGATCCTCTTCGCGATTGGTGCCTACCTGGCCAGCCGCTACTTCAGTCAGACCCACATCCGGGTGGAGACCTGGCTCGACCCGGGAAGGATCCTTCCCAAGGACCCGGGTGGGCAGGTCCGCATGGCCTGGTACGCCATGGGCAGCGGCGGTATCGGCGGCTCGGGACTCGGGCTCGGGTTCGGTGCCTACCTGATCCCCAACTCGCGCACCGACTTCATCTTCGCCACCATGGGCGAGGAGATGGGCCTGCTCGGATCGACCATGGTGGTGGTGGCGTTCATGCTGCTGGTGGGGTCCGGGCTGAGGATCGCCCAGGCGGCGCGTTCGGAGTTCGCGAAGCTCACCGCCGTCGGCCTCACCATGATCATCGGTTTTCAGGCCTTCTTCATCATCGGAGGCGTGATCCGACTACTCCCCCTGACCGGGATCACGCTGCCGTTCGTCTCCTACGGCGGCTCGGCCCTGATCGCCAACTACGTGCTCATCGCCCTCCTCATGCGCATCTCCAACGAGGGCAGCGCCGCGGTCGACGATGCCGACCAGAGCCAGTACGAGGAGGAGCAGGAACGAAGGCGACGGCTGCTGTCCGGCGTGTGACCGCTACCCGCCGGCCTCGGCGGCAACGGCCGGCGTGACGTCGCCCATTTCCTCCAGCAGCCTGCGGTCGATGAGGATGGGCACGGGGACCGGTTGGAGGAGTGCCACGTTCAGTCCGTCCGAAGGACGGCAGGACAGAACGGATCGCCCACTTCTGCCTCGAAGATCCAATTCGGCGAAGTAGACAGCCCCCTGGCGCCCGACCAGGCGTACCGCCACCACGTCGATGTCGAAACTCTGGAGCACCGAGCTCAACAGCTCGTGGGCGAGCGGACGCGGGGTCGGGATCCGCCGTAGCGCGTGCGACAGCACCACCGCATCCTGGAACCCGACGGAGAAGGAGAGCTGGCGCCGGGGCGACTCGGTCTCCCTGAGCACCACGGTCGGATGCTGGTTGGGCAGGTCCACCGCCACCGAGGACACAAGGGCCATGCGGAACTCCCCCAGATCCGGTTCGACACCTGCTGGCGGCTCGACCTGGTCGGCCACCGGATCGCTCACCGGGTCGCTCACCGGGTCGCTCACCGCACGCTCCGCATGTGCACGCTGGTGGTCAGGCCGATGGCTGCCATGAACCCGATCATGGCCGATCCCCCGTAGGAGAGGAACGGCAGGGGGATTCCGGCTACGGGCATGATCCCCATGTTCATGCCCACGTTTTCGAACACCGAGAACACCAACAGGGCGAAGACTCCCGCGCAGAGCAGTCGGCCCAGGGTGTCTTTCGCCATCTGGGCGACGCGGAGCACTCTCCACGCCACCACCCCGTAGAGCAACAGGAGCACGCCGGCCCCGACCAGCCCGAGTTGCTCGCCCACGGCAGAGAAGATGAAGTCGGTCTGCTGCTCCGGAACGTAGGCCAGGTTGGTGAGCGCACCGTGGAACAGACCCTGTCCGAATATCCCGCCCACAGCGATGGCATCCTTGGCCTGGGTCACGTTGTAGGTGACGTTCTGGCTCGCACCCTGTGGCGAGATGAAGCTGGTCAGACGGACGATCTGGTAGTGCTTCAACAGGCCCACATCGAGGGCGAAGACCACCACCACCACGGCTCCGGCGATCAAGAGGATCAGGTAGCGACCCGGTATGCCGGCTATGGTCAGCATCACCATCAGGATCACCGACATCACGATGGCCGTGCCCAGGTCGGGCTGCACGATGACCAGAAGGATCGGAACGGCGGACATCAACACCAACCGCACCATGTCCCGGAAGTCGAGACCTTCGGGTCGGCGAGCGCAGTAGGTAGCGATGGCGATGATCAGGACCAAGGTGGCGAATTCCGACGGTTGCAGCTGGAGCGGTCCCAGTGAGAACCACCGCTGCGAGCCCAGCGCGTGGGAACCCACCGGGGACAGCACCGCAAGGAGGGCCACCACGATGCCCACATAGAGCACCGTGCTGACCTGCTCGAGCCTCCGGTAGTCGAAGAGCGCGGCGGCGACCATCACCACTAGGCCGAGCATCAAGAAGACGGCCTGGCGCTTCAGGAAGTACCGAGGGTCCTCTCCGGCCAGGGTGAGTTTTCCCTTGGTGGCCGAGTAGATCATGACCACGCCGGTCAGGGCGAGGGCGCACGTCGTCACCAGCAGCACCACGTCAACTCGGGCAGAGACCTGCCTCGATCGCGTGCCGAGGGTTGCAGGGGCGTAGGTCACCAAGATTCTCCGAGCGCCCAGGCTACCCGCCGCACAGTGGCCACTTCCGGCAACACGGCCGCCGGTCGGCCGGGCCCGACAGCGACTGCAGGGATCCAGTCTCTCCCTGCAGCGTTCCTACTCCGGTGCTCCGAGGGCCCCGTGCTCGCTCACAGCCCGCCACATGGCATCCACCGGCGCCTCCAACCCCGTCCACATGGTCAGCTGCAGGGCAGCTTGATGGACGAGCATCCCCAACCCGTTGGACACCGACGCGCCACGGGTGCGGGCGGCCTCCAGCCAGGGGGTGAGGGGAGGGTGGTAGACGAGGTCCACCACCACCTGGCCGGGCGCGATCAGGGATGGGTCGACCGGCCACACCCCCCGCTCGCCGCTTCCTCGACCTCCCATGCCGAGCGGGGTTGCGTTGACCACCAGGTCGCAGTTGGTGGCATCCTCGGCGAGCCCCACTCTTCCCGCCGGGCCGGCCAGCCCCGCGGCGGCGGCGCCCCGGTCGCCAGATCGGTTGACCACCACCACCTCAGCAGCACCGGCGTCACCCAGCGCAGCGACGACGGCCCGCGCCGCACCTCCCGCCCCGATCACCATGCAGCGCCGTCCGGCCGGCTCGAACTGCCCTCGGCGTCGGAGTGCCGCCAGCAGACCCGGCCCGTCCGTATTGTCGCCGACCGAACCGTCGGCTCCGTAGATCACGCAGTTCACCGCTCCGAGGCGGTCGGCCAACGCTGTCCGCCGGTCCACCAGACCCGCCACCACCTCCTTGTGGGGCATGGTCACCGAAAGGCCCTTGATCCCCAGTGCCCAGGCGCCGCGGAGGGCTTCGGACGCCATTCCGGGCGCCACTTCGAATCCGACCGAGACCCAGTCGATGCCCAATTCGGCGAATGCCGTGTTGTGCAGCAGCGGCGACAGCGACTGGCCAACCGGGTCACCGATGACTCCGACCACCGTCGTGGCGGCAGACAGTCCGAGAGCGGAAGCGTGAGTGGTCGCTGTCGACGGCATCCGTGCAGTCTGGTCCGTCTAGGCCAGCCCGCGCTGCTTGGCCAGCGCCTCGTTGGCCAGCTGCCCGGCATAGGTGTCGGAGAATGCCTCAGTGCCGTCGGGCTGCACCACCACGAAGTAGAGCCAGGAGCCGCTCGGCGGATCCAGCGTCGCCTGCAGGACGGCAGGCGCGGGGAAGCAGATCGGGGTCGGTGTCAGGCCCTTGTTCACGTAGGTGTTGTAGGGCGTCTGCAAGGCCAGGTCCTTCGAGGTGACCGGACCTCCGTCACGTCCTTCCGAGTAGAGAACGGTCGAGTCCATCTGCAGCGGCATGCCCTTGCCCAGGCGGTTCATGACGACCCTGGCCACCGGTCCGAGGTTCTTGGCGATCACCCCTTCCTTCTCGACGATGGAGGCGATGGTGATCACCTGATAGGGGGTGAGGCCGAGCCGTGCCGACCCGGCGGTCAGTCCCACTGCACCGGCCTGGTGGTCGAACCGATCGATCATCTTTGTCAGCAACTGGGCGTCGGTCTCACCGGGCACGACCACGTAGACGCCGGTGCCCAGCAGCCCGTCGAGGTTCGCCGAGCCCGCCGGCTCCCATGGTGAACGGAGCGTGCCCCCGGTCGCAAGCGATCCGAATGCCCTCGCGCCGTGGCCCGGCAGCTGACCGACCCGTTGGGCCACCTCGGACACGGTGAAGCCCGGGAGGACCTGCAGGGGGAAGACATTAGGCCCGGCCGCAAGTACGCGGTCGACCGCCGAGAAGCTCGAATTCCTCTCGAACGCATAGGAACCCGTCTGCACCCCGGGAACACTGTGGAACTGGCCCCAGATCCGGTAGGCCAGCGAGCTACCGATGACCCGCTTGGCCGCCAGCGTGCCGGCCACCTGACCGACTCCAGAGCCCGCAGGGACGGTCACGATGACCTGAGGGCCCACCGGCCCCGACGGATTCGCCTCGGAGTCGACCCAGGCATAGCCCCCGACGAGGATTGCCAGGCCGAGCACCACCACGACCGCAATGGCGATCCACCAGCGTCGCCGGGCACGCCCCCGGCCATCACCATCCGATTCCGCGTGCGGGTCCCGACCGTAGATCCTCGGGGCGCCGGGCGTGGCGCCCGCCCCCGCGTCGGGAAGCTCATCCTCCGCGTAGGGAACCGCGTCCTCGGGCACGGCAACGGGTCCCTCCCCTCCGGTAGAGCTCATGCAGGCCTGTCCGCTCGCTCGAGCCACGCCGAGAGCATCACGGCAGCAGCCGTCTGATCGATGACCGTCCGGCGCTTCCGCTCCTTGTTGCCACCGGCAGCCAGTGCTTGATGCGCGGTCACCGTGGTGAGGCGTTCGTCGAACAGTTCCACAGGTATCCCCTGGCCCTCCAGCAGCAGCCGCAACGCGTCGGCTTCGAGGCCGGCAGCAGTGGCCGCAGATCCCCACGAGCCGTCGAGGGAGAGGGGGAGGCCCACCACGACCACCACCACTTCCTCCTCGAGGGCCAGCTCGACCAATGAGCGGCGATCACGATCCGGATCGCCCGAGCGAACGATCGTGCTCCGTGGCAGTGCGACCGCGCCCGCCGAATCGCTGATGGCAATGCCGATCCGCCGCGAGCCGAGGTCGATGCCCATGGCCCGGCCCCGACGTGTTCGGGAACTCCTCGTCATGGCCGATCAGTCGCCGACAAGGGCCCGCCGTGCCTCGTCGAGCGCCCGGTCGATGCCGCTCGGGTCCTTGCCGCCGGCCACCGCCACCTCGGGCGAGCCGCCCCCGCCCCCACCGAGGAGCGGCGCGACCCGTTTCACCAGCTCGCCAGCGTGCACCTGGACTCCACCGGCGGCGTGGACGCCACTCCGATCGGCTGCCACCGCAAGCGCAGCCCGTTCGCCATCGGGGCAGCCCCCGAGCACCACCGCCCGGAGGCCCCCGGCGTTACGGACGCTCTGGGCCAGTTCACGGAGGAGGTCGGCGGCGAGGCCGTCACGCCGGGCCACCACCACGCCTTGCTCGGCTGCGGCGACCAAGGAGGCCGCCTCCGCCTGCATCTCGCGTCCTCGCGCCTGTTCGAGGGCCTTCTCTGCGGCGCGTTGGCGCTCGAGCAGGCGATCAATCGCCTCAGGTATGTGCTCCGGTTCGGTCCGGAGGAGGGCGGCCGCTTCGGCCAACAGTCCGTCGCGGACCGCTATCCGTTCGATGGCGCCCATTCCGGTCACCGCCTCGAGCCTCCTCGTGTTCGAGCCGATCGAAGACTCGGACACCACCGTGATCGGGCCGATCATTCCGAGGGCGGCCACATGGGTTCCGCCGCACAGTTCGACCGAGTGCGGGCCGGCCCGCACCACCCGCACCCGCTCGCCGTACTTGTCGCCGAAGAACGCCAGCGCACCCATCGCCTCTGCCTGGGCCTTGGAGGTCTCCTCGACGACCACCTCTGCATCGGTGAGTACATCCGCGTTGGCCATGGCCGACACCTTGGCCAACTGCTCTGCTGTCACGCCACCATGGTGACTGAAGTCGAAGCGCAATCGATCGGGGGCGACCAGCGATCCCTGCTGGCGCACCTGGTCGCCGAGCACAGAACGCAGCGCCGCATGCAGGAGATGGGTCCCGGTGTGATTGCGGCGCAGGGCGTCACGGCGTTGCCCGTCGATGGTCGCCAGCGCGTCCTGCCCTGCAAAGACCTCGCCGGTCAGTGCCGCCCGGTGGGAGGTCAACCCCGGAAGGGCCGACGCGGTGTCGTAGACCAGGGCACTCCCCGTTTCGGTCACGATGGTGCCGGTGTCGCCCATCTGCCCTCCACTTTCGGCGTAGAACGGCGTGCGGTCGAGGAAGATCTCGGCCTGTCCGGCGTGGTCAGGGTCGAGGTCGGTCAGAACGGCCACCACCCGTGCCGGAGCCGAGTAGCCACCCGGTTGCTGGCCGACGAAGACAGTCTGGCCCTCGAGGTCGAGCACCGATCGATAGGCCTGCTCGCCGGCCATGGCGTTGCCTGCCCGGGCAGCGGCGCGGGCTTGGTTGCGCTGGTGGTCCATGGCTGCCTCGAACCCTTCGAGATCGACGGTGAGCCCGGCCTCCTCGGCGATCTCCACGGTCAGTTCGACCGGGAACCCGTAGGTGTCGTGCAGACGGAACGCCACCTCGCCCGAGACCGACTCCACGCCCGAGGCCAACTGCTCGTCGAGGATGTTCGACCCGGTGGCGAGTGTGCGGAGGAATCCCTCTTCCTCACGAGCCACCACATCCGTGATCAGGCGGTGCTGCTCGGCCATCGCCGGGTAAGCCGCACCGAGGGTGCCCACGGCCGCGTCCACCAGGCGGGGTGTGCACGGTCCGTCGACGCCGAGCTGACGGGCACGGCGAACCGCTCGCCGGATGATCCGCCGGAGTACGTACCCGCGGCCCTCGTTGGCTGGCAGCACGCCGTCGGATACCAGCATCGACATGGCCCGGCCGTGGTCTGCCAGTATCCGCAGTCCGACGTCCACCCGCTCGTCTTCACCGTAGGTATGTCCGGTCATCGACTGGGCTGTCTCGATCATCGGCAAGAAGAGATCAGTGGCGAAGATGGAATCGACTCCTTGCAGGACAGGCAGGATGCGCTCGAGGCCGGCGCCGGTGTCGATGCTCGGGCGTGGCAGGTCCTCAGTGGTCCCGTCGGCGCTGCGGTTATACTGCATGAAGACCAGGTTCCAGATCTCCACGAACCGCTCCGAGCCACCGAAGGCCGGTCCGCCATCAGCTCCGTAGGCCGCGCCCTTGTCGAAGAAGATCTCGGAACTGGGCCCGCACGGACCGGTATCCCCCATCTTCCAGAAGTTGTCCTCCCCCAGGCGTTGGATGCGTTCGGCGGGAACCCCCACCGAGTCGCGCCAGATCTGTTCGGTCTCGTCATCGCTGTCGTGGACGGTGATCCACAGGCGGTCGCCGTCGATGGCGAGGACTTCGGTAACCAGCTCCCATGCATACGGGACGGCCTTGGACTTGAAGTAGTCCCCGAAACTGAAATTGCCCAGCATCTCGAAGAACGTGCAGTGACGGAGCGTGGTGCCCACCACGTCGATGTCCACGGTCCGGAAGCACTTCTGGACCGTGGTCGCCCGCGGCCAAGGCGGGACCTCGTCCCCCAGGAAGAACGGCTTGAACGGCACCATTCCGGCAATGGTGAAGAGCACCGACGGATCGTGGGGGATCAGGCTGGCCGACGGCACCGCCGCATGACCGCGCTCGGTGAAGAAACGGGTGAAGGCAGCGCGGAGGTCGTCGGCGTCGGGCGCCGTGCCGGGGGTCACGACCAGAAATCCTACTTGCCTTGGTGAGAGCGCGATTCTGCTTGCGGCCGCCTCAATCTCCCCAGCGTTCGCGGCTTCCGGGACGCGGCATGTGCGCGCGCGTCCCCCCGGGGTCCTGGCGGCACCACGGCCGGCACCACGGCCGGCACCGGCTGTACCCCACCTTGGACCGCCAACTCGGACCACAGCTCCTCTTCACGGCGCTGCATCTCGTCACGACCAGAGGTCACGGCGTTCCGCACGCGGCCCCCTGCGCTGCCGGCCGCCTGGCGCGCCGAGCGACCCACCTCGACGACGATGGCATCGGGCTGCAGCCTGGCTGCCGCCTGTTGCACGGTGCGGCGCACCTTGCGCTCCGCCCACAACGACGACCCCGCACCGACGGCGACGCCGGTGATCAACCAGAAGGTGCGCTTGGGCATGGGCTAGCGGTGACCGTTCCCATTCGTCGAAGCGCCGTGGCCGCCGGTCGGTCCCCCACCCGAGGCCAGGCGGCGCAGCCCTGTGGCCGCACCGGCCCGAACGGCCAGCACCTTGACCACCGGATTGGCAAAGGCGCGGTAGGCCAGCCGTGAGGCCGAGTCCACCGTGGCGTGGACCGACTCGGTCGAGTCGAGGACGGCGCCGACCCGCTCCATCTCGGTGGCGGCTTGATCCACCACCCGATGGGCATCGGCTACCAGCGGCACGGTCTGGCGCCGCAACTCGTCGGAGAGCACGACGAGGCTGTGGACCTCCCGATGGAGGCGCCCCACCGCGATCAGGAGACCGACGACGGCAACGACACAGGCAATGCTGGCGACGAGAACGGCAATCTCTCCCACGGACATGATCCGTTCACCTTAGATCGTGGGGGTTCAGGCCCCCGCATCGCCCGGTAGGGGCCGCCGGCCCGCTCGGCGGCGGAGGTGGGCGACTTACCCGACCAGGCCGGTCAGGCGGCCATCCCTACGATCGGGCTGTTGAGGGTGAGGGCGCCGGTGGAGCCGTAGAAGATGCCCCCGTCGCTCGCCACCAGCCAGTAGCCCTGGCCGCTCGGTGACGACGCCATGCCGACCACCGGCTTGTTGAGGGTGAGTGCACCGGTGGAACCGTGGAAGAGGGCGTCCCCGA
>JADGOE010000009.1 GCA_017883135.1 Acidimicrobiales bacterium | reverse complement strand
CTGCCATTCCAGTTCCCTGGCTTTCGTGGAGCTTCCTGCACTCTTGTCGACCGATTCGCCTGCCGACTTGAACTGAGAGGGCCGACCACCACGGCAGGCGGTCCTGGGCCATGACCTGCTTTCGGGTTTGAGGCATGGCATCGACGAGGAACTGGAGGGCGTCTCGCTGGCTAGTGTCCTCGTGCATTGTGGCCGACTGGGCCGACCTTGATGGGGCCCAGCGGGTCCACTAGTCCACCGCCCACTCCGCTCAGGATCGACTCATGGGCCAGCAAATGACTGGCACGGGGGTAGCATCCGGGTCATGGCTCAGCCCGAGCATGACTCGTGCCCTCAGTGCGGCAGCGCGGAGATTGGCACCTCGTTCAATAGGTCCGACAGCTCACGGGTTGCCATGTGGGAATGCCATTGCACGGATTGCCGATTCAAGTGGTCAGAGAAGCTCGACCGGTCAGATGGACAGCCATGGCCACGTCGAGCGACTCGAAGACCTGCGCCGGCTCAGCCCCGATAGAGCCCAGTGCTCGCCAAGGCGGGCTGAACGGGAAGGACTCCACAATGGTCAACCTCTCAATCGAACAGTCGCTCGCTGAAGTCGTGAACACCGTCCCGGGGTCGGCCCGGGTACTGGAGTCATTTGGTCTGGATTACTGCTGCGGCGGTCGTCGGCACCTCGGGGCGGCATGCACGGACGCCGGAGTCGATCCCGAGGCCGTGCTTGACGCGCTGAGTGATGTCGAGCTGGGCCCGGAACCGAATTGGGCCGCGATGGACCCCGTCGAACTCGTCGACCACCTCCAAGTCACACATCACGCCTACCTGCACACCGAGCTGGAACGGCTCGCCGCGCTCACTGACAAGGTAGCGAACACTCACGGAGGCAGGCATCCGGAACTCCTCGACGTGAGGGCCGTCTACACGGCGATTCGTGAGGACTTTGAACCGCACCTGTTGAAGGAGGAGCGGGTGCTCTTTCCCATGATTCGAGAGCTGGCAAGCTCACCGGTCGTGCCCACCTTCCACTGTGGGCCGGTGCGGAACCCAATCTCAATGATGATGCTCGAACACGATCACGTCGGAGAGCTGCTCGCGACGCTCAGGACGGTGACCAACGGCTATCAGACGCCGGACAATGGGTGCGCAAGCTATCGAGCGCTCTACGACGGGCTGGCCCAGATGGAAACCGATACCCATCTCCACATCCACAAGGAGAACAACCTGCTGTTCCCCGCTGTCATCGCCCTCGAAGAGGAATCGTCGATCGTGCGGTGACGACGAGTCCCGGCGACATGTGCCGTTGCGGGCATAGCAACTGGCGCGAGCAACGTAGCCACCTGGTCCAGACAGGAAGCACACAGAACCGCTGGCGACGGCCAGTCGAAAGGATGTCCCCAGTCATTCAATGGCTGCACCGAATCGGCGATCTGTACGTCGATTCCGATCCATAGCATGACGGTTCGAGTAAGGCCCCTAAAGTCGTCGATCGACCGGCCAACGAATTGACCTACTGAACAGCCAATACGTTGTGATTTTGACAACGGCGCGCCCCCGGCAGGACTCGAACCTGCGCCACCGGCTCCGGAGGCCGGTGCTCTATCCGCTGAGCTACGAGGGCAATGGGCGGGCTGGGCACCGGTCGCTCCAACCGACAGCCCGCTCCACCGAGGGTCCAACTGTAGTGCGATCCTCCGGGCCCGGACTTCCGGCCCAAACCGTGGGTGCCCGCTGACCACGTATTCTCGCAGCAGTATGTCCGTCCGAGACCGACTTGCCCATGCCGTCAGCGACGTTGTCGCAGCCATCGCTGTACGTGACGGCGTCGACCTCTCGGTCGACCCTGAAGCCGTTCATCTGGAGCGCCCGGCCCGCCGTGAGCACGGGGACTGGTCGACCAATGTCGCCATGGTCATGGCCAAGGATGCCGGTACCAATCCCAGAGCCCTGGCCGCCTCGCTGGTGGAGGCGCTGGCCGCCGCACCCCCGGCCCACGTCACCTCGGTGGAGATCGCCGGGCCGGGGTTCATCAACTTCCGGCTCGACGACGGATGGCTGCACGATTCCCTGGCCGATCTGCTGGCCGAGGGAGAGGTCGACTACGCCCGTCCCGACGTCGGCCATGGCGAACGGGTCCAGGTCGAGTTCATCTCGGCCAACCCCACCGGCCCGATCCACGTGGGCAACGGATGGTGGGGCAGCTACGGCGACTCCCTGGCCCGGGTGTTGGCCCGTGCCGGCCACCGGGTCAGCCGCGAGTACTACGTCAACGACACCGGTGGTCAGATCAGGACCTTGGGCGCGAGCGTGCTTGCTCGCCACCACGGCGAGGAGGTGCCCGAGGGCGGATACCAGGGTGAGTACGTGACCGAGCTGGCCGCGGTCTACGACGGGCCCGACGACGTGACCGTCGCCGGCCGCTGGGCCGCCGACCGCATCCTCGACCACATCAGGGCCACTCTTGCTTCGGTGGGCATCGTGTTCGACGAGTGGTATAGCCAGGCCTCGGTCGAGGAGAGCGGTGCCGTGGACGAGACCATCGATCTCCTGGCCGAGAAAGGGCTGGTCTTCGAGCAGGACGGCGCCACCTGGTTCCGGGCCTCCGAGTTGGGCGACAGCCGCGACCGAGTGCTGCGGAAGTCCAACGGTGATGCCACCTACCTTGCGGGTGACCTGGCCTATCACCGCGACAAGTTCCTGGTGCGGGGCTTCGACCGGGTGATCGACGTATTCGGCGCCGACCACCACGGGCAGGTGGCAAGTCTGGTGGCGGGGGTCAGGGCCCTCGGGGTGGAACCGGGCCGCCTCGAGGTGAAGCTGGGCCAGATGGTCTCGCTGGTCGACGGTGACGAGGTGGTCAAGATGGGCAAGCGGGCCGGCAACGCCATCTCGCTCGACTCGCTGGTGGCCGACATCGGGCCCGACGCCACCCGGATACTCAGCTTGATGAGCTCGCTCGACCAGGCCACCACGTTCGACCTGGCTGCGGTCAGGGAGCAGTCGGCGGAGAACCCGGTCTTCTACGTGCAGATGGCCAGTGCCCGAATCGGTGGGGTCGGCCGCAAGGCCGCCGAGCGCGGTGTGGTGCGGGCCCCGCTTGCCGGCGTGGACCTGTCGCTGCTGACCCATGAGCGCGAGCTCGATCTGATCCGGTGCCTCGAGGAGCTCCCCGAGGTGGTGGCCGATGCTGCCGTCGACCGGGCCCCGACCAAGGTGACCGCCTGGGTCCGTCGTCTGGCCGGCTGCTTCCACGGCTTCTACCACGACTGCCCGATTCTGGCCGAGGACGTGGACCCGGGGTTGGCCCAGGCGCGCCTGTGGTTGGTCGAAGGGACTCGGATCGGCCTGGCCATCGGCCTTGGCCTGCTCGGGGTGTCGGCGCCGGAGGCGATGTGAACTCGCCTTCCGCGCCGACCGCGGATCCGTCCGGCGCGGGTGCGTCCGGCGCGGGTGCGTCCGGCGCGGGTGCGTCCGGACCGGTCGGCCGCGCCCTGCTCCCGGCAACGGCGGAGATCGATTCCGCCGGTCGCTTGCGGGTGGGTGGTGTCGACCTGGTGGGCTTGGCCGACGAGTTCGGCACGCCACTGTTTGTCTACGACGAGTCGCACCTCCGGGCCAGGTGCCGCGAGGCAGTCGAGGCGTGGGGCGACGGCGTCGCCTATGCCACCAAGGCCTTCCTCTGTGTGGCCATGGCCAGGCTGGCCTATGAGGAAGGCATGTGCCTCGACGTGTCGACGGGGGGCGAGCTGCACGTGGCCCTTTCGGCCGGCGTACCGGCCGAAAGGCTGGTCCTCCACGGAAGCAACAAGTCCGAAGAGGAGCTCACTGCGGCCCTCGGGGTGGGTGTCGGTCGGATCGTCATCGACTCGTTCGACGAGATCGATCGCCTCCAGCGGCTGCTGGCCGCCTCGCCGGTCCGACCCAAGGTGCTGGCCCGCATCACCCCCGGCGTCGAGGTGCACACCCATGAGTTCGTCCGGACCGGCCAGGACGATTCGAAATTCGGCTTCGGGTTGACCTCCGGCTCGGCGGCGCAGGCAGTGGAGCGCCTCTCCGAGCTCGATGCCAGGGGCGTCGTCGAGTTCGTGGGCATCCACGCACATCTCGGGAGCCAGGTCTTCGCCCTGGCGCCCTTCGCCCGGGCCGTCGAGGTGTTGGCCGATTTCTTCGCACCGCTCGGCCTGCCCGAACTTGTGGTGGGCGGCGGGCTGGGAGTGGCATACGTCAACGGTGAGGAAGCCCCACCGATGGTTCAGTGGGCATCCTCGGTGCGGCGGGCCTGCAGTCAGGCGGGCATCCACGACTCGGTGCGGGTGACGGCCGAGCCCGGTCGGGCGATCGTGGCGACCGCCGGCATCACGCTCTACCGGGTCGGGACCATCAAGGACGTGGCTGGCCATCGGATCTACGTGTCGGTGGACGGCGGGATGAGCGACAACCCGCGTCCCGTGCTCTACGGCAGTGGGTACGAGGCGTTCCTCCCCCGGGAGGCCGCTTCAGCCCGTCCCATGCCGATCCGCCTGGTCGGCAAGCACTGTGAGTCCGGCGACGTGGTGGTGGCGGAAGGCTACGTTCCCGACGACCTGGTGGTGGGTGACGTCCTGGCCACCCCGGTGACCGGCGCCTACGGGCACTCGATGGCATCCAACTACAACAAGGTGCCGCGTCCGGCGGTCGTCTTCGTTGCAGATGGCGAGGCGCGGACGGTCGTCCGCCGGGAGACGCTCGACGATCTGGTGCGACTCGACGTCTGACAGTGATGCCCGGGCCCCATCAGGCGGTAGCGTGACCGAGTGACCTCGGCGCCCTCATCGGAACGTGTCATGCGCGTCGCCGTCCTCGGATGTGGGACGGTCGGTTCCGCTCTGGTCGGGATCCTCCAGGACCGGGCGGACGCACTTGCCGTCCAGTCCGGTGCCCGTTTCGAGATCGCCGGCATCGCAGTCAACGATCTGTCCGTGGACCGGCCTTCTCACGTGCCCGTCGGGCTGCTGACCACCGACGCAGAGGGCCTGGTTGCCGACCCGTCGGTCGGCGTGGTGGTCGAGTTGATCGGCGGGGTGGTGCCGACCGAGCAGCTCATCCGGATGGCCCTTGAGGCCGGCAAGCCAGTGGTGACCGCCAACAAGGCACTGCTGGCCTCCCCAGAGGGTGTCCGGCTGCGGAGTCTTGCCAACGAGCGAGGCGTGGATCTGCTCTACGAGGCTGCAGTGGCCGGGGCCATCCCGCTGGTCCGTGCCCTGCGGGAGTCGCTCACCGGAGATCGGATCCACCGGGTGATGGGGATCGTGAACGGCACCACCAACTTCATCCTCACCAAGATGAGCGAGCAGGGTGCCGACTACGCCGACGTGTTGGCCGAGGCACAGGCGCTCGGATTGGCCGAACGGGATCCGACCGCAGACGTGGAGGGATTCGATGCCGCGGCAAAGGCCGCCATCCTGGCCGGGGTGGCCTTCGGGTACGACGTGGCCGGGGCCGAGGTGATGCGAGAGGGGATCACCGCCGTCCGTGCTGTCGACATCGACTTCGCCGACCGGTTCGGCTACGTCGTCAAGCTCCTGGCCATCGTGGAGCGCACCGGGGACGATGCCTTGTCGGTGCGGGTCCACCCGGCCATGGTCCCCAAGTCCCATCCGCTGGCGGGTGTGCGCGACGCCTTCAATGCGGTCTTTATCGAAGGCGAGGCCGCAGGGGAGCTGATGCTCTACGGGCAGGGAGCAGGGGGACTTCCCACCGCCAGTGCGGTGGTCGGCGACCTGATCGACGCCACCCGCAACCTGTTGGCGGGGACCACCGCTCCGTCGCCGGGTCGCCTGCCCGCCCGCCTACTTCCCGAATTCGAGCTGCAGACCCAGTACTACATCGGTCTCGAGGTCACCGACCGCCCCGGGGTCCTGGCAGCGGTGACCAAGGTGTTCGGGGACAACGACGTCTCGATCCGGTCCATGGAGCAGGAAGGCTATGCCGGCGAGGCCCGGCTGCTCTTCCTGACCCACACGGCGCGCGAGGGTGACGTACGGGCCACGCTCCGGACCCTGGCCACACTCGACACCGTCGAGAGGATCGGCGGGGTCATGCGCGTCGTCGGTGACTCGGGATGACGGACGCCGGCAGCGCGGTGGGCTGGCGTGGGGTCATCGAGGAGTACCGCGAGTTCCTTCCGGTTTCGGATGCCACACCTGTGGTCACCCTGCTCGAGGGCGGCACCCCGCTGCTTCCGGCACCCCGGCTCTCGGCCCGGGTCGGGGCGAGGGTCCTGCTGAAGGTCGAGGGCGCCAATCCCACCGGCTCGTTCAAGGACCGTGGCATGACGGTGGCGATCTCCAAGGCGGCCGAGGAAGGTGCCAAGGCGGTGGTGTGCGCATCCACGGGGAACACCTCGGCGTCGGCCGCCGCCTTTGCGGCCCGAGCCGGACTGACCTGCGCGGTCCTGATCCCCGAGGGCCACATCGCCCTGGGCAAGCTGGCCCAGGCGCTCATCCACGGGGCACGGGTCCTGCAGGTACGCGGCAATTTCGACCAATCGCTGGCCATCGTCCGCGAATTGGGCGAGCGCGCCCCGGTCACCGTGGTCAACTCGGTCAACCCGTACCGCATCGAGGGACAGAAGTCAGGGGCCTTCGAGATCATCGACCAACTCGGCGACGCGCCCGACGTCCACTGCATCCCGGTGGGTAACGCCGGCAACATCACCGCCTACTGGAAGGGCTACCTCGAGTTCAAAGAGGCGGGCCGTTCGACCCGGCTGCCGCGGATGCTCGGCTTTCAGGCCGCAGGTGCGGCACCCATCGTGGAGGGGCACCCGATCGAGCACCCCGACACCGTGGCTACGGCCATCCGGATCGGCAACCCGGCCAGCTGGTACGGGGCCACGTCGGCAGCCTCCGAGTCCGGTGGTGGTATCGGTGCGGTGACCGACGACGAGATCCTCGATGCCTATCGCTTCCTGGCCACCGAGGAGTCGGTGTTCTGCGAACCCGCCTCGGCCGCCTCGGTGGCAGGCCTCCTCAAGAGCGGGTTACCCGACGGCCTCGGATCGGGGGCCACCGTGGTGTGCGTACTGACCGGCCACGGGCTGAAGGACCCGGATATCGCGATCAGCCAGATCTCGGTGCCCACCGTGGTGGACGCCGATCTGGGAGCGGTGCTCGAGCAGCTGTCGCTCTGAGGCGCTGGGGCAGGTAAGGGGTACCGCCCGCCCGACGCCGGCTGTCCGAAGGAGGGCCGGGATCCGCGGTTGCCGGAACCGCCCGCCGCCTGTAGTATGGGTACACCTTCGCTTCCACAATTTGCCCGTTCGGGCTTGTGGGCGGGACCTTCTGATTCGCCTCATTCGATGCGATCAGCCCGTGCCCGGCGTCGGGGGGGGGTCGCTGGCGAGATTCGATCTCGCGGCTCGCAACTCCCCGCCCCTGATTCCCGGCAGTCGGAGTCGATCCACTTGCCAACGAGGACACTTTGAAACGAGGAAGCTGATGACTGCCGAACAGCAGCTCGAGCGCTCGGTATTGGAAAGCAAGGAGCGAGATGAGCTCCATGCGATCGCACAGGCCCTGTCTGTGAAGACCAATACCAGGACGAAAAAGGCCGACATCATCGACGGCATTCTGAAAGCCACCGGAGTGTCGGTCGGTGACGGCACCGCCGGGTCGACCAACGGTGGCAGTGGTTCGGCGACCAACGGTGACGGGCCGGGCGGGTCGGGAGGCAGGGGGCGCCGCGGTCTGGGGGCTGGACGTTCCGCTGAGGCGCAGGCCGCGGACGGCGAGACCAATGGATCGGGCAACGGACCAGAGGTGGACGGCGCCTCGGGCGAGGGTTCCCAAGGTCGGGGTTCGTCCCGGCGTAAGCCGGCGGTGCGCTCCTTCGGGCCCGCCGACGATATCGAGCAGTCGGCTGATGGATCGGAACCGGGCGATGAGCCCGGTGATGTGCAGGCTTCCTCCGACGTGGCCGAAAGGGGTCAACAGGGCGCGGGCGGCGGCCAACCCGGCGGCAAACAGGGTGGCGGCGGTCCATCAGCGGGCGACGGAGGTGGCCAGAACGGCCGGTTCGGCGGCAACGGCCAAGGCAACGGGCAGGGGACCAGCCAGGGTGCCAACCGCAACAACCAGGGCAACCGCAACAGTCAGAACAACCAGGGCAACCGCAATAACCAGGGCAACCGCAATAACCAGGGCAACCGCAACAGTCAGAACAACCAGGGCAACCAGGCCGGTGGCATCGACGACGCGGGCAATCGGCGCAGCAACCGCCGGCGCCGCGGTCGTGAGCGACCTGGTGGTGGCGAGGGGGATCTGCAGGGAGCCGGCACCCAGGAGCAGCAGTACCAAGGTGAGCTCATCCCGGTCAGCGGTCTGCTCGATCTCCGCGACGAGGGTTACGGGTTCTTGCGGTGCGAGGGCTATCTCCCCTCCGCCAAGGACGTGTACGTCTCGATCAGCCAAGCCCGTCGTTTCGCCCTTCGCAAGGGAGACAGCATCGAGGGGTTCTGCCGGCCGGCTGGTAGTACCGAAAAGTTCCCGGCACTGTTACAGATCGACACCGTCTCTTCTCTTGATCCCGATGTCGCCCGCGAGCGTCCACGTTTCGAGGACCTGACCCCGCTCTTTCCCGACGAGAAGTTGCATCTGGAGATGACCGGTGACAAGGAGAACTTGACGGCGCGCATCGTCGACCTGCTCTCTCCCATCGGCAAGGGCCAGCGCGGTCTCATCGTTTCGCCTCCCAAGGCCGGCAAGACGACCGTGATGAAGCACATCGCCCACTCGATCGAGGCCAACAACCCTGATGTGCACCTGATGGTGCTACTCGTCGACGAGCGGCCCGAAGAGGTCACTGACATGCGCCGCTCGGTCAAGGGTGAGGTGGTCGCCTCCACATTCGACCGTCCCTCCGAGGAGCACACCGCCGTGGCCGAACTGGCCATCGAGCGGGCAAAGCGGCTGGTCGAGTCCGGCCGTGACGTGGTGATCATCCTTGACGGGATCACCCGGTTGGCCCGTGCCTACAACCTGGCCCAGCCGGCCACCGGCAGGATCATGTCCGGTGGCGTGGACTCCGGTGCCCTGTATCCCCCGAAGCGCTTCTTCGGTGCTGCTCGCAACATCGAAGAGGGCGGGTCGCTCACGATTCTGGCCACGGCCCTGGTGGAGACCGGATCGAAGATGGACGAAGTTATCTTCGAGGAGTTCAAGGGCACCGGCAACATGGAGCTCCGCCTCGACCGCCGTTTGGCCGAACGGAGGCTGTATCCGTCGATCGACGTCAACGCGAGCTCCACCCGCCACGAGGAGTTGCTGTTCGACCGGTCCCAGCTCCAGCAGGTGTGGAAGCTTCGCCGTGTTCTCAATGCCCTGGCCAACGAGGGCAGCGCCGCCGCAGGCCTGGAGTTGCTGATGGACAAGATCCGCAGCACCAAGAGCAACGACGAGTTCCTGGCCGAGATCGCCAAGGGGCCCGCTAGCTGACCCTCATCCGACGGCAGCCGGCTGTCGTGCCGGGCGCACTTGCTGCGCCGACGAACGTGCGGCCAGTCTGTTCCGATACACTCTGTCCGCTGCGATCCGGTCGTCGGTCGACGCCGAGACGCTGCCAGCACGGGAGATTCCAATGAAGACTGACATTCACCCCAACTACGTCGAGGCCTCGGTGCGCTGCTCGTGTGGCAACACCTTCACCACCCGGTCGACCAAGTCGGAAATCCACCTCGAGCTCTGCAACGAGTGCCACCCGTTCTTCACGGGCAAGCAGAAGCTGGTCGACTCCGGTGGTCGCGTGGAGCGCTTCCAGCGCCGGTACGCCAAGACGGGCTCGCGCAAGAAGCGCACCCCGCCGGCTGCATCCTGATCGGATCGCGCTCGCCGATCGGGGTGAGCGGGTGCGTCAGCTCTCCGATGCCAGAGGTGCACCACCTGGTTGACGCTACCCTTGGCCCGTGTTCCACGACCGCCTGACCGATCTCGAGCGAGAGTACGAGGCGGTCGTCACCGAGCTCAATGACCCGACGCTCTCGTCGGACCCGGGGCGGCTCCGGGAGGTCTCCCGTCGTCATCGCGAGCTCGATGAGGTGGTTGGCTGTTGGCGTCGCCTGCAACGGGCCGAGTCCGACCTCGAAGCGGCGCGAGAGATGTTCAGCGACTCCGCGGGGGACGAGCGGGAGCTGGCCCAACTCGAGGTCGTCCAGGCGGAGCAGGAGATCGCCCGGCTCGAGGAGGAGCTCCGTTTGCTGCTGGTCCCTCGCGATCCCAACGCCGGCCGCAACGTGATCATGGAGATCCGTGGCGCCGAGGGCGGGGAAGAGGCGAACATCTTCGCGAAGGACCTCTTCGAGATGTACTCGAGGTATGCGTCCACCAAGGGGTGGAGGGTCGAGGTGCTCTCCTCCAGCCCGTCCGAGCGCGACGGCCTCAACGAGATCACCTTCATGGTCAAGGGAGAGGATGCCTGGCAGCGACTCGAGCACGAAGGTGGGCCGCACCGCGTCCAGCGGGTACCGGTCACCGAGTCCCAGGGCCGCATCCACACCTCGTCGGCCGCGGTCGCGGTCCTGCCCGAGGCCGAAGAGGTCGATGTTGCCATCGATCCCAATGACCTGAAGATCGACGTCTACCGCTCGACCGGCCCGGGTGGCCAGTCGGTCAACACTACCGACTCCGCCGTTCGCATCACTCACCTGCCCACCGGCATCGTCGTGGCCATGCAGGACGAGAAGAGCCAGATCCAGAACCGGGCCAAGGCGATGATCGTCCTGCGATCGCGGTTGCTCAAGGCGGAACAGGATCGCCAGTCGGCCGAGCTGTCCGAACAGCGCCGAAGCCAGGTGGGCGGAGGCGGGAGGTCCGAGAAGATCCGGACCTACAACTACAAGGACAACCGGGTGACCGACCACCGCATCAAGCTGACCCTGCACAAGCTCGACCGCATCCTGTTGGGTGATCTCGACGAGCTGACCAACGCCCTCATGGCGGACAAGCGCTATCGGCAGCTGGACGACGGCTGAAGGCGCGGTGGCCCCCGACCCCGCGTCCGATGCCCCGGTGACGACATCGCCAGGGGACGGTGCCGCCGGCGAGCGGTCCCGTCTGGTCTCCTCTCTCGCTGCGTTGCTGGACTCGGAGCGGGAGGCCGTGTGGATCGTCGAGCACGTCGAGGCCGAACAAGCCGACCGGTCTGCACTCGGCCAGCCCCCCGTGGGCCGAGGGGAACGGGCGCAGGAGCTGGCCGACCGGAGGGCCGCCGGCGAGCCACTCCAGTACGTACTGGGCCGCTGGCCGTTCCGGACACTCGAGCTCGACGTCGACCCGAGGGTGCTCATCCCCCGTCCCGAGACCGAACAGGTGGTGGAGGTGGCACTGGCCGAGTTCCGCCGCATTCGCGATGCCGTCAGGTCAGGAGCCTCCGGAGACGGCCGCGGTGCGGAGGATCGTGGCGCGGGCGGAGTCTGCGTGGATCTGGGGACCGGTTCGGGGGCGATCGCGCTGTCGTTGGCAGCGGAGGCCGGTGCCGCAGCGCCGCACCTCGAGGTGTGGGCCACCGACGCCTCGGCCGATGCCCTGGCGGTGACCCGCCAGAACCTCGAAGGCCTGGCCCAGGTGGATCCGGCTGCCGCGGGCCGTGTCCGGTTGGTGGAGGGCTGCTGGTTCGATGCCCTGCCCCTTCGTCTGGCAGGCCGGGTGGACGTGCTCGTTTCGAACCCGCCTTATGTGGCGGCAGTCGAGTTCGCCGGCCTGGAGCCGACCGTCCGTGACTGGGAGCCACGGCAAGCACTGGTGGCCGACCGGGGTATCGGAGGGGTGGGGGGAATGGCCGACATCGAGGAGCTCATCGCCGGGGCCCGGCGTTGGCTGCATGGTTCGGGCACAGCCGTGATCGAGATCGCTCCCGCGCAGGCGTACGCGTCCATCGATGCGGCTCGTCGCGCCGGCTTCGGCCATGTGGCCACCGAGCGCGACCTGGCCGGGCGCCTCCGCATGCTCGTTGCCCGGTGCTGACCATCGCGACGGACCGGGCTGGCGAGGACCATGAGGCGCTGGCGCTCGTCGTTACGGCGCTGATCGGCGGCTCGGTGGTTGCCGTCCCGACCGACACGGTCTACGGGCTGGCCGTCGACCCCTACCGACCCGGTGCGGTGGAGCGACTGTTCGCCCTCAAGGAGCGTCCGGCGGATGTGGCCCTCCCGCTCTTGAGTGCAGGTACGGCCCAGGTGGAGGCACTTGCCGGGCGGCTGGAGCCCGCAGCCGAGCGGCTGGCCCGGCGCTTCTGGCCCGGCCCGCTGACCTTGGTGGTCCCCCGGCGGAGCGGGTTCGAGGTCGACCTCGGCGGCCGCCCGTCCGCACGCCGGATGGTGGGGATCCGGTGGCCGGAGCACCGCCTGGTGCAGGAGTTGTGCGGTCGCTTGGGGCCGCTGGCGGTGTCCAGCGCCAATGTCCATGGTGGGCGTCCGGCTACCACGGCAGACCAGGTGGAGCGGGCCTTCGCCGAATCCGATCAGCTGGCGATCATCCTCGACGGTGGAGTGTGCGACGGAGCTCCTTCCACGGTTGTCGAGTGCCGGGGCCTCACCTCGCGATGCATCCGGGAGGGCGCCATCCCGTGGAACGAGATCCTCGAGGACCTGCCCGGCGGATCGAGTCTGGGCCGCGACGTGTGACCGACGACCGGGTGCCGGGCATGGGCCGCGACGTGTAGCGGAGCACCAGCGGCCGGCCCCGGCCGGTGGCTGGACGGCCCCCGGGTGCACAGGTCTTCGGGCGAGGGAACCCACGTGTGGAGGGGTCGGTCCCAGGCGTGTTCCGTGTTCTCCCCGGCTCTGATCTGCCATGGGGTTGACGATCCACCCGTCGACAGGCGACACTGGAGGCCTGATGGGAACCCGGATCTTCGCACGCGGCAACGTATCCATTAGCGACTAGGCACATACCGAACCGGTGTGTGCCTCCTGACCGTCCACCTGGTGGGCGGTTTTTCAATTCATGGCCCACCAGACGAATCGGCCGTGAAGAGACAGGAATCGCCTCGGGGGTCCGGGCCCGTGCTCCGTTCGGGCAAGGGCCGGTGCGCCTGGCAGGGCAGCGGTGACCGGTGGACGAACAGCACGACGACGAGAAGCAGACGACAGTAGAGGGACATAAGAAGAGTGAGCACCTACAAGGTTGGCGTGATCGGTGGCGACGGCATCGGTCCAGAAGTGGTCGCTGAGGCGCTCAAGGTGGTGGGAGCGGCAGGAGTGTCGCTCTCCTGCACCGACTACGACCTCGGTGCCGACCGGTACGTCCGCACCGGAGAGGTGCTGCCTGACGCCGTGCTCGAGGAGCTGCGCCGACAGGACGCCATCCTCCTCGGAGCCGTCGGACCGCCGGTTGGGTCGAGTGCGGTGCCCTCGGGCGCGCTCGAACGCGGGCTGCTGCTCCGACTGCGCTTCGAACTGGATCTCTATGTCAACATGCGCCCGTTCACCGGTGTGCCCGGTGCGCTTGCGCCGGACTGCGACTTCGTGGTGATCCGTGAGAACACCGAGGGAACCTACGCAGGGGAGGGCGGGTTCTTGCGCAAGGGCACCCTGTTCGAGGTGGCCACCCAGGGCTCGGTCAACACCCGCCATGGTGTGGAGCGGTGCGCCCGCTTCGCCTTCGCACTCGCCGCCGACCGCCCCCGTCACCAGCTGACCCTGGTGCACAAGACCAACGTCCTCACCTTTGCCGGCGACCTCTGGCAGCGCACCGTCGACGAGATCTCGCCCGACTTCCCGTCGGTGGTCCGTGACTACAACCACGTGGATGCCACCTGCATCTATCTGGTCGAGAACCCGAACCGCTACGACGTGATCGTCACCGACAACCTGTTCGGGGACATCATCACCGATCTGGCAGGGGCGATCTCCGGTGGGATCGGCTATGCCGCGTCGGCCAACCTCAACCCCGATCGCACCGGACCGTCGCTCTTCGAGCCGGTGCACGGCGCCGCGCACGACATCGCCGGAACCGGACGGGCGAATCCAGCGGCGGCGATCCGTTCAGCCGCGCTGATGCTTGATCATCTCGGTGAGGCCTCTGCCGCCGAAAAGATGACCAAGTCGGTTGCCGACTTCATCGCATCGCACCCCGATCCCACTCTCTCGACCGCCGCCATCGGCGACGCCATCGCAGAAAGGCTGTGAGCCATGCCTCTTACTCCCACTGACAAGATCTGGATGGACGGTGAGATGGTCGATTGGGCCGACGCCACGGTCCACGTCCTGACCCACACCATGCACTACGGCTCCGGCGTGTTCGAGGGCATTCGCGCCTACCCGACCGAACGCGGCGTGGCGGTGTTCCGCCTACGCGACCACATCGAGCGCCTGTTCGTGTCGGCCGCGGTGTTCATGATCGACATCCCCTACTCGGTGGACGAGATCGTCGATGCCACCCGCGGCCTGGTCCGGGTCAACGGGCTCGACGACGGTTGCTACATCCGTCCGCTGGTCTACCTGGGCTACGGGGAGATGGGCTTGAACCCGATACCGTGCCCGGTCAACGTGGCGATCGCCGCGTGGCCCTGGGGCACCTACCTCGGTGAAGATGGTGTGGCCAACGGGGTGACGACGAAGATCAGTTCGTGGCGGCGCCACGACCCCAACGCGGTCCCCACTGCGGCCAAGGGAACAGGGATGTACGTGAACTCGTCCTTGGCCAAGGTGGAGGCGCTGAAGGCCGGATATGACGAAGCCATCCTCCTCGCTCCTGACGGCAACGTCAGCGAGTGCACCGGCGAGAACATCTTCATCGTCCGCAAGGGTCGCTTGATGACCCCGCCGACCTCCGACGCGGGGGCGCTGGAGGGCATCACCCAACAGACGGTCGAGACCATCGCCCGCGACCTCGGGCACGAGGTGGTCTACGAGCAGATCATCCGCTCCGACCTCTACACTGCTGACGAGGCGTTCCTGACCGGAACCGCCGCCGAGATCGTGCCGATCCGGGCGGTGGACGATCGCACGGTGGGCGACGGCAAGCCCGGCCCGGTCACCAAGCAGCTCCAGCAGACCTACTTCGCCACGGTGCGTGGTGAGGTCGATCAGTACAAGGACTGGTTGGACTATGTCGACTGACGGCCCCACGCTGAACGACGAGTCCTTCGCCGGCGGACGACCGGCCACCGGCCATAGCCACTCCCACGGGAACGGCCCGAGCCACTCCCACCCGCTCACGCCCGGCCAGCACGCGCACGTCCACCACAAGCAACCGTCCTCGCAGCCTCAGGCAGAACCGATCGAGCGGTCCTCGCCGTCGGGGGCAGGGCACGATTTCGATCTTCCCGCACTGCCTGACGCGGTCGACATCTTCGACACCACTCTCCGGGACGGCTCACAGCAGGAAGGCCTGTCGTTGACGGTCGACGACAAGCTGCGCGTGGCCGAGCAGCTCGATCACCTGGGTGTCACCTTCATCGAGGGAGGATGGCCCGGCGCCAACCCCAAGGATGAAGAGTTCTTCGCCCGTGCACCGTCCGAGCTCGTGCTGGCGAGGGCGACCTTGGTCGCCTTCGGGTCGACCCGCCGGGCGGGGGTGAAGGCCGAGGACGACGAGACGCTCCGCCACCTGGTCAATGCACGGACCGAGGCGGTTTGCATCGTGGCCAAGTCCTCGGAGATGCATGTGGTCGATGCCCTCCGCACGACACTCGACGAGGCGGTTGCCATGGTGGCCGACTCCGTCGAGTTCCTGCGTGCCAACGACCTTCGGGTATTCCTCGATGCCGAGCACTTCTTCGACGGCTACAAGGCGAACCCTGAGTTCACCAAGCGGATCGTGCGTGCCGCGGAAGAGGCCGGAGCGGAGACTCTCGTCCTGTGCGACACCAACGGTGGCACTTTGCCCTTCGAGGTCGAACGCATCGTCGCCGATGTGTTGGGTGACTTCGAGACCCAGGTGGGTGTCCACTTCCACAATGACAGCGGCTGCGCCGTCGCCAACTCATTGGCTGCCGTGGCCATGGGCGCCACCCATGTCCAGGGTTGTGTCAACGGATACGGGGAGAGGGCCGGCAACACCGATCTCTCGGCGACGATTCCTGACCTCTCCCTCAAGCTGAGGGTCGACACCATCCCGGCGGATCGCCTCGAGCTGCTCACCCCGGTGTCCCACCACATTGCCGAGCTGGTCAATATGGCACCCAATCCCCAGCAGCCGTTCGTCGGTGCGTCGGTATTCGCTCACAAGGCCGGACTTCACACGTCGGCCATAGCCCGCCGGTCAGACGCCTACGAGCACATCGCACCCGAATTGGTCGGGAACGGGACCCGCTTCGTCGTCTCCGAGCTGGCCGGTCGGTCGACCTTGGCCATGAAGGCGGCCGAGCTGGGTCTCGAGCTCGACTCGCGGGCTATGACATTGGTGCTCGACTCCCTCAAGAAGCTGGAATACGAGGGCTACCACTTTGAGGTGGCGGACGGCTCGCTCGAGCTCCTCCTCCGGGATTCGACCGGATGGGAGCAGGACTTCTTCCAGCTCGAGTCGTACCGGGTGATCGCCGACCAGGGCCAACGACTGTCCACCGAGGCCACGGTGAAGATGAAGGTCGGCGACGAGCGAATTGTCGCCACCGCTGAGGGGAACGGGCCAGTCAACGCGTTGGACAGCGCGCTCCGCGCGGCCATCGGTGCGAGGTACCCGGCGCTTTCGGAGGTGCACCTGGTCGACTACCGGGTCAGGGTGCTCGACTCCGCCAAGGGCACCGGTTCGGTGACCCGGGTACTCATCGACTCGACCAATGGGGATCGCACGTGGACGACCATCGGAGTCTCTGAGAACATCATTGCCGCATCGTGGCAGGCCCTGTCGGACTCCATCGTCTACGGTCTGCTTCACGCTGGCGCAGCCGACGGCGGGTAGCAGCACCGGCCGATGAAGGTTTCCCATCGACGTCCAGGAGTCGCACCGTGACCCAACCCAGCTTCGTGCCGATCGTCGAGGCCGACCAGGTCCGTCGCGCCTACCAATTGCGTGCTCCGAGTATCTGGACCCAGTCCCGCCCTTCCGAACTGCACGGGACCAGCCAGCCCGCCGGTGCCCGGCTCGGCACTCCGGGCCCCGATCAAGGGTTCGCCCTCAAGCTGGCCCGGAGGTTCGAGCAGCGGATCGCGCTGGTGGCGGGGGAGTCGGTCGAGGACGCGATCGCCGGCTGCACGGCGGTGGCCATGCGCCGGTCCGCACGATTCGGCCGGGCCCCGGTGTTGCATGACCTGACCTTCGGCTTCACTCTGTGGGGATTCCTGGGCGACCCGCCCTCGGACCTGATCGAGGCCCGAGGACCCCACTTTCGATCGGCGGGCCACCACTACCAGCAGCAACGGGCCATCGCTGACAGTGTGCCGGAACAGACGCTTCGGCTGACGCCCGAGGCAGTGGCGGAGCGCATCGGGGAGTGGCGGGAGCTACTGGTCCTCCCCGATCGAGTCTGACAGCCGCACGGGGACCGACGGAAGAAGTGAGGGCCTAGTGGGCATCACGGTGCGAGAGATCGACGCCAATGGATGGACGTTCACCACCCGGACGGCCGGACCCGACGACGGGCCTCCGGTCATCCTCCTCCACGGATTCCCACAGACGTCACTGTCCTTCTCGAGCCAGCTCCTTGCCCTTGGCGAACAGGGCTTTCGGGCCGTGGCTCCGGACCAGCGTGGGTACTCGCCCGGGGCACGTCCGACCGGGGTGAGGAACTACCTGCTCGAGGACCTGATCGCCGATGTCGGCGCTTTGGCCGACACCCTCGGGATGGAGAGCTTCGACCTCGTGGGGCACGACTGGGGCGGCTTGGTGGCCTGGGCCTTTGCCGGCCGCCACCCCCGACGGGTCCGCACGCTCACCGCGGTGTCCACCCCTCACCCCCGGGCGCTTGCGGCAGCACTGAGCGGCGGTGATCCCGATCAGGCCGAGCGCTCTTCCTACCTGGCGGTGTTCCGCGAGCCCGACGTCCCCGAGCAGCTCCTGCTCGGGGAGGATCTCTCGGGGGAGGGGCTGCGACAGGTGTTCGCGACGCAGAGCATCGACCCCGCTCGGGCGGAGGGCTATGTAGAGGTCCTCTCGGTGCCGGGAGCCCTCACCGCCGCACTGAACTGGTACCGGGCCAATGACCTTTCGGTCGACGTGGACATGGGCCCGATCACCATGCCCACCATGTATGTCTGGTCGACGGGGGACATCGCCCTCGGTCGAGCCGCGGCCGAGGCCACCGCAGGCTGGGTGGAGGGACCGTACCGGTTCGAGGTACTCGAGGGCGTCAGCCACTGGATCCCGGAGGCGGCACCCGACGATCTGAACCGGCTGCTGTGCGAACACCTGGGTGGCACGGTCTGATCGGACCCCGATGATCGACGGGCGTCGGTGACGGACAGGCGCCGGAAGGACCCACCCGCACCGTGGGCACCCCGGATTCGCCGGACCTGTGGAGCCGTGGCCGTCAGCGACCCTTGCGCCACCTCCGTTTGGTCGCCGAGGCGCCGCTGAAGCTGCCGACGGCACCTGCTCCGCCGCCGGCACCGCCAACGGTGGAGCCGATGGCGGTGCCCCTGTTGGTCGGCGAGGAGGTCCTCACACCGGTTGCGGGCGAGGGCACGTTCCGCTCGTCGTCCCCGTCGTACTTCACCGAGATGTTGTCAGCCAGGTGTGACCCTTGCAGGGCTTTTTGGAACAGATCGGGGAATTGCGGACCGATGTGCGCCCCCTGCTCTACGGGGCTCTGCCCGTTGTGCGGTTGGGTCCGCCCGCTCCCAGCCGTTTCCGGGCGTGCAGGAGAAACGCCCCTGACCGATGGATGGAGCTCGGGGGCGTACCACTTGCCATCACTGGCGATCCACCAGCCGGGTCCCTCAGGATTCTCACTCATAATGCTGCCTCCACTACTATCTGTGGTGATTGATACTCCGAACAGTAGCCCCTCGTCGGCGGAATGTCAGGTGAAATTGTTGTCGACCGGCGAGGGGGCCAACTGAGCAGGCGCTTCGGCTCCGCTGTGACCACCCCGGGCTCGGCGACGGAGGGGAGCGGAGCACCGGACGAAGCCCGCAGCAGGAACCATCGGGAGGCCGGGCACTACACCTGGCTACCGGTGAGTAACTTGGGGGGATGAACGCCCCTTCCTTCGCTCTCACCGAGACCCATCGCCAATTCCGTGACACCCTCCGCAAGTTCGCCGAGGATCGGATCGCCCCGAACGCCGCCGAAGCGGACCGGGAGGCGACCTATCCGCAGAAGTCCTTCGACGCATGCGTCGAGCTCGAGCTCCCCTCGCTGGGGATCCCCGTCGAGTACGGGGGAGCGGGGGCCGACATGGTGACCCAGGCCATCATGGCCGAGGAGCTGGCCAGGGTATGCGCCTCGACGTCGGTGACCCTGCTCATCTCCAAGCTCGGCATGTTGCCGGTGATGAACTGGGGTTCCGAGGAGCTCAAGCGTATGTACCTGCCGCGGGTGGCGTCGGGAGAGTGCCAAGCCAGCTACTGCTTGTCCGAGGCCGACGCGGGGAGCGATGTGGCCGCCATGCGGACCCGGGCGGTGCGCGACGGAGACGACTACCTGCTGTCGGGGACCAAGTACTGGATCACCAACGCTGGGATTTCGGACGTCTACACCGTCTTCGCGGTGACCGACCCGGATGCCGGCCGACGCGGGATCAGCTGCTTCATCGTCGATGCTGACTGGGGTGTCGAAGTTGCACCGTATGAGGACAAGATGGGCCTGCGTGGAAGTCCGACCGCCGCGGTGTCCTTCGATGAGGTCCGGGTGCCGTCCTCCCACCTGATCGGTGGGGAGGGGATGGGGTTCACCATCGCCATGCACACGCTCGACCGGAGCCGCCCCACCATCGGGTCGCAGGCGGTGGGGATCGCCCAGGGGGCCATCGACTATGCCGCGGGATACATGCAGGAGCGAAAGGCGTTCGGCAAGCCCATCGCCGATCTCCAGGGGCTGCGCTTCATGTTGGCGGAGATGGCCATGCGCAACGAGGCTGCCCGGACCCTGGTGTACCGGGCCTGCTCGCTCATCGACAACGGAGACCCCGAGGACGAGCTCACCATGGTGGGTGCCATGGCCAAGTGCTTCGCATCCGACACGGCGATGGCGGTGTCGACCGATGCCGTGCAGTTGCTGGGCGGCTACGGGTTCACCAAGGACTTCCCCGTCGAGCGCTTCATGCGCGATGCGAAGATCACCCAGATCTACGAAGGAACCAACCAGGTCCAGCGGGTGGTCATCGCAAAGAAGCTGTTGGGATAGAGATTTAGACTCCACGCGGCGGAGCGGAATTGTCGCAGGTCAAGCGCCCCTTGCTGTCGGGGGACGCTACGGGCGGTGCTCGTACTGGCGGACCTCCAACGCCGGGTGTTGGCTCGGCTGGCAGAGGAGGCGAGGCAGATTCGGCCGGCCCCGGTGTGTCTCGTGGTGTTTGGTTCGTTCGTGGCGATGCACGCGAGAACAGCGATATCGACGTGCTGGCCGTGGCGCCCTCCGAAGCACAGGTTGGCGACTGCGGGTGGACGTCGGCGCTCGGCCAGTGGACCGACCAGGCGGTCCGAACGCCGGCAACCCGGTCAACCTGCTCGAAGCCACCATGGACGAGTTGCCGCCGCTGATCCGTGGCAAGGGGGACCCGTGGCGAACGATTGTCGAGGAAGGAGTCGTACTGGTCGGCGGCGTTCCTTCGGAGATCAGGGCTACGTCATGATGGCTGCACGCCGTCAGACGCCGACGCGACCTGATTCTGCTGCTGATGCTGGGCTTCGACCGTCGATTGAGACACCCTGCCTCTACGATGAGGGGATGGCCTATCAGCGACCGAGCATCGCCGACGTCGGCCTTGAGGTCGGCGAGTGTCTTTCCGAGGGCGACGAATCGGGAGCTCTTCGGCTCGCCTTCCGGTGCGTCGAGATCTTCGACCGTGCTCCGGTCGAAGATCGCCAGGACCTTCTTGCTCCCGAACCCGTCTCGACGGGGGACGCACGCTATGACGCCTTGCTCGCCGCCATCGCTGAGTACCTCTGTGCTCGGGCGGGACTGTTCGCCCCGATGTGGGTCGAGGGTCTGAGCCGATTCCTCGATGAGTGGTGGTTCGTTTCGGGAATTCAGTCGTTGCACGCCGACGCCATCGCATACAGCCCGATCTCCTTTGCCCGACGAGGTGTGTTCATCACCTCGGGCGCTCTGGCCTACGCCTAGCCGTGCTGCTCGATCGCGAAGGGCTACTTGTGGCGTTGCGATCGCTCGACGAAGAGCTGGGTGCTGTTGGGGTCCGGGGGAAGGTGTTCGTGGTCGGCGGCGCAGCGATGGCCCTCGCGTACGACGCCCGACGGGCAACGGTCGACGTGGATGCCGTCTTCGTGCCGGCAGCGGAAGTGCGGAAGGCAGCGACCCGGGTCGCCGAACGTCTGCAGATCGAGGATGACTGGCTGAACGATGGGGCGAAGGCGTTCATGCCAGGTCCGGATCCGGAGCGCATCGGAGTCTTTGAAGGAGATCACCTGAGCGTCGCCGCAGCATCGCCCCGCTACCTGCTGGCCATGAAGCTGTTGGCGTCCCGAATCGAACGTGATCAAGACGACATCCGATTCCTCTATGACCTGTGTGGTTTCTCCACCGCCGAAGAGGGTCTGGACCTGATCGAGTCGACGTACCCCAATCACGTGATCGCTCTGAGGGTGCAGTTTCTGCTCGATGAGATGTTTCCTGGGAACGAGCGGCAGATCGCACAGCGAGATGCGCGACGGAGGGATGGCCCAGGGATGGAACGCTGACTGATCAGCTCCGGACTGGATCAAGACCAAGGGATGGCGGGCAATCGCCGAATCCATCCCTACGTTATCCCTACAACTCGGCGGAACTGGGTGGATTCAGGGCGACTCGGTCCGGAATAGACCCAGGTCAGCGCAGTGGGGGGGTACCAGCTGGACCCCCAGATCCGAGCTCCCAGATCTACGAGGGAACCAACCAGCTCCAGCGGGTGGTTTTCGCAAAGAAGCCGTTGGGGGAGGGCGTCTTGAGGTAGCGCTCTTGCCATGGAGTGCGAGAGACGCCGTTTCGTCGCTGCTGGTCGAGCATGGGCCCGATGGGGTCGGTGGGCGAATGTGTATGAGCGGACCAACCTCGGCGGGGTTCGTGGACCGGTGTCCGTGGCAACGGACGACTGGGTGCGGAGACGACCGATCGGGACCCCACACGCAGTACCGCTTGGAGTCGGCGACCCATCGGCGTGACCTGGCCTCGACCTGAGATCAGGAGAGATCGGCGGTAGCGAGCGCCCGCAGCGAATCGCGAATCTTCTTTCGGGGTGCCGGGCGGCGAATCCTGACGAAGAGGTACTTGCGCCAGAACGTGGTCGGACTGAGGTCGACGGTGATCGTGACTCTTGAATCGTCTTGATCGTGCGCGACCAGCCATTCCCAGTCGGCGTACGAGGGGTCGTCGTTGACAAGAGCGACGTCGACGTGTGCCTCACCGATCCGGGAATAGCAGTCGATGTGGCTGTCGAGGCCGACCTGCGCACCCTCACCCGGGTGTGGATGGGCGATGCGCTCTTCGTCGACGCTCTCACGGACGGGCAGATCACGCTGCACGGCCCGACTGAGCTGACCCGCCGCGTCCCGGGCTGGTTTGGCCAACACCCGATACTGGCCAGCGTTGGCCGCGGCCGCTGAGCACCGGTTGGACGAAACCGTTTTCTCCCTATAATTGATGAGGCAGGTCCGTCGAGCTGGGTTCCGCCACCCGGCTCCGGGCCTGTGCCCATTTCGTGACCACCGGCGCTCGGCTGTTCCCACTGCCGGCGTCGGATGGGGTGCAGTTGGTGAATCGAGCAAGTGACCGGGGCCGTCGATGGGTCGTGCGGCTAGTGGAGATGGATCGTTCCGTCGCTTTCGAGACGCCACCCGGGGTTGAACGCCACTTCCCAAGGGTGGCCATCGGGGTCGATGAAGATGCGGAGTATCCGCCCCAAACCGTCGCTGCTCCGGAGCGGCCGATCGAAGCGCCAGCCTTTCGGGCAGCAGCGAGGATCGAATCTACCTCGTCGGCTGACGCTGCGTTGTGGGCGAGGGTGACACCCCCAGCCACCGTTGTCGATGACAGTGCTGTCGTCGACGAGCTGGTCCCTTCCCCAGAGTGCGACGATCATGCCCCCGGACTGGAAGAAGACGACGTCGCCGTCAGGCGTTTCTCCTGACCACCCGAGAGCCTCATAGAAGGCACGTGCTTTGGCAGTATTGGCAACGCCGAGAGTGACGAGAGAAACGCGCTGCTCCATTGCGGCAGCCTTGCACACAGTGTGGATGCCGCCTGAACCCTCACGGCCGCCACACTCCCGCCATTGTCTGGGGCCGGGACACGAGATTGTCTGACCGTTCCCGGTACGACACTGCGAGACTGGCACCCGTGGACGATCCTCGGGACCGGAAAGAGATGCCAGACCAACGGCCTCCGGGCATCCGAGAGCCTCTGGTCGGGTCGTTTGCGACGGAACCCCCGGTGATGTGGCCGTCTTCGACTTCGGGATACGAGGCCGACGCGTTCAGCCCGGCTGGCACTGCTCAGCAAGAGTGGGCGTTTGCTCGGGGGATCGGTCGCTTTCGATTCGGCAAGTTGGTCGTTTGGGTGATCCTCGGACTCTTCGTGATTGCGCCCATCGTTGGATCGTTCCTATTCGTCGTATTGAGCAGGCGCTGAGAGCTTCGCGGAGGCCTCGTTGCGGACAGCCGGCGAGCCGAGATGCCCAGGTACGGCTGCAAGTGCAGCTACTGGTGTCGGATGCGCAGGGGAGCAATGCCGGGTCTTCGGCCGGCGGATACCGGCCGTACCAGAGCACGGAGGGCAACAATGGTCGATGGTGAGCCACATACGGAACTGAGCCTGTTCAGTAGTCCAGAAGCACTGCCCACGCCGTGGTCGGTGGCTCGTCGACTTCTGGATGATGCCCAGCTCTTCTGGCTTTCTACCGTGCGACCTGATGGGCGTCCGCACGTAACCCCACTCCTGGGGGTCTGGCTGGATGGCGGACTGTGCTTTTGTACCGGCGGCGATGAGCGCAAGGCCAAGAACCTCGCTGCCAATCCCTCCTGTGTCCTGACAACCGGACAGAACAACCTCGACGGTGTCGACATCGTGCTCGAAGGCCAGGCCGTAGCAGTCAGCAGCGGGCACGAGTTGCGAGCGATCGCCGATGCCTACGAGAAGAAGTATGAGTCCCGCTTCGAATCGCCGGAGGGGACGTGGGCCGGACTCGGCGACAGCATCAGGACGGGGGGCGTCCTCGTCTATCGAGTCGTACCCGAAGTGGCGTTCGGATTCGGCAAGGGTGGACGGTTCAGCCAGACACGCTGGTCGTTCGGAACATAGGTCCCCTACGGCAACCCGATCCTCTCTGGGTTCACAGGCGGTTCGCAGTTGCGATGCAGGCGGTCCTCATTTCGACCGGAGATGGTGGGAGTTGCTCCAGGAAAGGCCTGGAGCAACTGAAATGAGGAGTACGCAATGTCCCCCAAGTCAAGAAGGTTCCGTCGTGCGCTCGTCACCGGTGCCGTCGTTGCCGGTGCAAGTCTGGGCGCGGCCGGAGTCGCGTCGGCTGCCACCGGCTCCACTACGAGCCCAGCGTCAGGGTCGTCGAGCACAACCGCCCCGCCAAGCGGTTCCGCGAGCGCACCGCCCACCGGCATCACCGGAGACCCGGCGACGATGACCCACGGTCCCAATGAGACGTTGCTGACTGGCACGGACCTCCAGAAGGCCACAGCGGCCGCAACTGCCGCCGTTCCCGGCGCCACGGTCATTCGGGCCGAGACCGATTCGTCGGGTTCCTCCCCGTACGAGGTTCACCTGAAGAAGTCCGACGGCACGGACGTGACCGTCGAGCTCAACTCGGGTTTCGGGGCGACCACCACCGTATCGGGCTTCGGCGCCGGCCCGCCGGTGGTCAGGCCTCCGGCGGCGTGACGCGTTCCTCGACGTCGACGTCGACGTCGAGGAACTGAACCGGACTGTCGCGGTGGATGCTGGGACCCCGCAACCTCACCATGGTGCGGTTGCGGGGTCCCCGACCACCTCAGGATTCTTCGCCTGCGAAACTCACTGGTCGGTGCGGGCAACTGCATGAGCGGGCATCACCGGGGTCTTGGCTCGACACGTTCGCGAGGGGGCACGGTCCTCCGCGATCTGAACCGCACAGGGTGAGAAGGCCGCTCACTCGGACACACCCTGCTGCTGCAGAAGCACCAGATCGCAGCGTGACACGAGTCTCACGTGAGCAACGGACCTGCCGAGGCCGTCGACATGGCAACGCGTGCCGGTGCGATACTCATGAAATGGGCCGAACGTACGAGGTCATCGATAGCAGGTTGGCGGAGTGGCTGACAGATCAGCCTGTCTTCTTCGTTTCGACAGCACCACTCGACCGCGACGGCTTGGTGAACTGTTCGCCCAAAGGCAACCGTCACGAGTTTGCTGTTCTGGGTGACCGCACAGTGGCATACCTCGATCAGACCGGGAGCGGGGTCGAAACGATCGCCCACCTACGCGAGAACGGGCGCATTGTGGTGATGTTCTGTGCTTTCAGCGGGCCACCGCGCATCGTGCGTCTGCACGGAACGGGCCGGTCCGTGCTCGCCGACGCGGCGGACTTTGCCAAGTTGGCAGACAACTTCCCCGGAAGCGGCGGCACTGGAGTGCGCTCGATCATCGTGATCGAAGTAGGGCGAGTCTCCGACTCTTGCGGCTATGGCGTACCCCTCATGCCCTTCGATCGCCACCGATCCACCATCGACGAGTGGTCCACTCGAAAGGGGCCGGACGGCATACGGGACTACTGGTCCGAAAAGAACGCTGTCAGCATTGACGACCTCCCCGGACTACTGGCGAGCGAGGGGCCGAATGGCCATAGGCGATAGCCGCCTCGATCCCGGCATTGTTCGCAGCGGGGCACCAGAGGAATCCCTGCCGCTGCCCAATGCGACCATTCGTACTCCATCGAATTCGCGATCCCGGGCGATCCGGATCATTGCCGGATTGGATGGGCTGTCCCGTACCCGTGCGGAGGGGCGATGGCCTCTACGAGATCGTGATCGACAACGCCGCAGTCGCTGTGTTCTGGGTCGATGGCTTGGTCTTTGTCTTCTTGGTCTTGGTGTCCACCACCTTGACGACGAAGGGATAGGTGCCTGCCGTCGTGGCCTTGCCCGAAAGCACTCCCTTGGCATTCAGTTTGAGACCTGGGGGCAACGGACTCGACCCGCTTGCAAGTGACCATTTGAAGGGTGGATTGCTCCCCACGGCCGAAAGAGTGGCCCCATAGATGGCCTTGGTGGTCTTGGAGTAGACGGTGCCGTTGGGAAGCGAGACGGTAGTGACCAGGAGGTTGGACCCGACCCCCGTCCCGGCGACGTCGCAGCTCTGGTTCACGGGCACACCCGGGTTCGGTGCCCCGCTCACCATGGCCTCGTCGCAGGAGGTGCCCGAGTAGGTGCCGTTGGAGACCGTGAGGGTGGCGGCGTAGTTGCCCGCGTATTGGTAGGCGTGGTCCTCCACTGTGGTGTCCAGCGGAAGCGCCGAGGGGCCCGAGGTGGAGCGTCACCCCAGTTGATGGAGTACGAGAGCGGGGCACCATTCGGGTCGTGGCCCTCAACCGAGGCGGACACCGCGAGAGGAGCAGCTCCGGCCGAAGGGTCGAGTCCGATGCCGGCGGTCGGGTTGTTGTTGGAGACCAGCGAGGTGGCCTTCAGGAACACGGCCGAGTCGTAGATCCCGTCCGACGAGTCCGCGATGCCCAGGCGGAGGTGGTTCACCACTCCTGGGGTCACCGCGGCCTGACAGGTGAGCACCTTTGTGATCCCTTCCAGTTCCAGGTCAGTAGCGCTCGGTCCCGTCGCGTTGAAGTAGTTGGGCCGAAAGATGTCGGGGCGCATCGCCGGGGGCGCAGGCGACTGGGTGGGATTGGACTGGTTGATGTTGTTGACGGTGACAGGAACGGATGGCGAGGCTGGGCCACCGGCCCCCTGCCGGACCTGGGCGCAATTGGTGGTGTTGCCGGCGTTGTCGGTGACCCAGAACCCGAACACGTCGTTGTACTGAGTGTTGACGAACTCGGGGTACTCGTCCGAGCCGAACACGTACTGGAAGGCCACCTGGTTCGATGTTGGCACGAAGTCGAACGAAAGAACCGCGGCATCGTAGGTCTGGTATCCGGACAATGCCGTGAGCTGTGCATCTTCCGGGAGGCCCCAGTCGGTGGAGTAGGAGTCGGACGTGTTCGGCCCGACGACCGTATTGGCGTCGCCGGTCGACAGCACGATGCCGCTCGACATGCCGAGGACGGTTGGATCGTTGAAGGAGAAGGTCCCCTTGGCAGCGGTGGCCCCTGTGTACTGCACGTTGGAGATTGCCACCCCCGAGCCGACGAGGGTCTGGGCGACGGACTGTGCGGTGCCGGTGGTGTTCACGATCTGGTTGGGGTTCAAGCCGGCCGCAGCCGCAGCCGCAGCCGCAGCCGCAGCCGCAGCCGCAGCCGCAGCCGTCGCCGATGCGCCGGGCAGCACCATCACCAGGGTGGCGATCCCCAGAGCCAGCGCCCCGACTCGCATCGTCTTTGTGCGCATGCAGCCATCTCCTTCGTTGCCGGTTCGACCAGAGCCAATTTGCGGGTCTTCTGCTCCTGTCGTGGGTCATGAAGCCACTGCCCACGGCAGCTGAGGCGCGATGCCGGCTCTGTTGAGCATGATCATGGTGATGAAGCTCTCGGGGTCGTGGAAGCCCCGAGCCGCAGAGCGGATCCTGCCGATGGCGGCGTTGTTGGACTCGGCGATCCCGTTAGTCAACTTCCATTCGAGTGTTGCTTCGATGGATTCCCGGTAGTGGCGGATTGTTCGCGCCAGCTTCACGAAGGGAGCGAGTCGCGAACGTGACGCGTAGGCCAACCATTCATCGAGCGCCCGGCACGCAGACAAGAGCGGCATCGACATGATGTCGCGCAATTCCTCTTTCAACTGCCAGGCCCGGGACGCTCGCTTGTTGGCCCGTTCGAGATCTCGGATGGTGCCCTTCTGTTTGGAGGAGAGGTTCTCCCAGTTGCGAAGCAACATCCACCGCAGTCCCTTGAACTCCTTGGCCGCCTCAGCCCCTCCGTTGCGCCGGAGCTTGTTCCACTCCTCTCTGCGCACCTCGTCGAAGGCGGCGGTGGCCCAGCCAATCAGGTGGAACGTGTCCAGGCAGACGATGGCCTCCGGTGCCCGCTCGGCGATCACGGTGCGGATCCATTCGGCCCCGTCGCAGGTCACGAACTGGAGCTGAGCTGCCCGTTCTTCGCCCAGGGCGTCGAAGAAGGCCCGCACGGTCTCCTTGTTCCTACCCTTGGCCGCCCAGATCACCCTGCCGGTCAGGTGGTCACAGACGACCGTCAGGTACTTGTGCCCCTTCTTGTACTTGACCTCATCGATGGCGAGGGCGACCAGCCCGTCGAGCAGGTCGATCCATCCCAACGCTTCGGTGGCCACGCGGATGCACATGTGGTCGACGGCCCGCCAGGAGATCCCGTGTCGTCGAGCTGCCGCCAGCTTGTTCGACACGATGGCGTCGAAGACCACCAGGTCCTCGAAGGCCCGGGTGAAGGCGCTGTCGTGACGGGCGAAGGACACCTCGGCCACGGTCACCCCGTGGGTGGAACAGCTCACACGAGGAGCCTCGGCAACGAGATCACAGGGGCCATCCCCATGTCGATATGGCGCCATCGACGTGTCCCGCCGCCGTTGTCGAACCACGGTGCCACCACCCCGCACCGTCCGCACCGTCCGCACCGGTCCCGGACACGGCTCTTGCGCCGCACCCAGACCACCAGCTTCGAGCGTCCTCTGTCACCAGCCTCGTGCAGCTCCCGCCCCACGACCACAACTGTGGCAACACACAGACCCAGCAGCTTCCTCAGTACGCTCTTGTTGCGCACGCCGTCCTCCTTCTCCGATTTCCAGCCTCGACAGCCAGAAACCGTAGGAACGAGGCGGCGTGTCGCCGCGGATGGTCAGGGTCAGGTGAGGTCAGGCACCCACGACAGCGTCACCAGACCCCATTTTGCGCCGGTTTCCCCATTTGACAGCCACCGACCTGACGGAATGATGAAGGTCCGGAAAGGGCCCGTCGCCGATCGGGAGATTGTTTCGGAAGCGAACCGAACCTGGCCGGCATCGCCATCGCAAAGAACGTGGAACGGGGGTTCGCGCGGGTCTCATCTGTGACGATGGGAGCCAACGAGTTCGCAGAGTGGTTCGGAGTTCCGCTGGAACCACTTCTCGCTGCTTCCGCGGGCTGAGTCGGTGAACCCGGTGGGTGCCGCCGACCACCGTGCACGGCTGCTTCGTCGCTCCACGTGTGCGTTCACTTGCTCTCTCCTGCCTGGACCGCGAGTGTCCACGGCTCTGAACCGCGAAGCGCTGGCCGGGGGACGCCAGGCCTTGTACAGTCGCCGAGCGGACGCCCCGTGCGGGGCATCGGGGGAGAGTGGATCATGCGGAGATCTTGGAAGCACGTCGTGGTGGCAACCGCGGGAGGGATGGTCCTCTCGATGGCCGTTGTTGTCGCTGGTTCCCCGGTGGCAGGGGCCACGACGCAGGTTGTGAATCAGCTGCAGGTGAGCAACTGGTTCGGGGTGAACGAGGGCCCCGGCGGCTCAGTGGGGAACGTCACGCTCGTCCCGGGCCCCGCCACGCCGCCTGCCGGGACCGGTAGTGCCGAGTTGCAGATCGATTCGACCGGACGAGCGTCGCTGGGCACGAACCAATTCAAGGGGACCTCTCTGAGTCAGATCACCGCCATGGACTATTGGGGCTATGTCGTCGGGGGCACCACCAACCAGCTCGTGCTGCAGTTCGACGTCACGTACGACACCACCCTGGGCAGCACTGCATACCAGGGTCGTCTCACATTCGTGCCGAGTTCGCCGCCCCCGGCAAGTGCCTGGAGGCACCTGAATGCGCTCGCCGACGGTTACTGGTTCGGCAGTCAGGCACCGGGCAGTGCAACCTGCTCGCAGGCGACACCGTGCACCTGGAGCCAGGTACTTTCCTACTTTCCGCACGCCGCCATCCGAAATGATCCCATCGGGCAGGGGGCGTTCATCCTGCGGCTGGGAGGTCCGATCACCGGTGGGGCGACGGCCTATGTCGACGATCTGACGGTCGGCACCACCGCCGCCACCACAACGACCGATTTCGAACCAGGTAGCTCGGTCACCCCGAGCATCGGGCCCTCCGGTACGCCGATCATCGTCCGCGGTTTCGGCTTCCGCCCGAAGGCGAAGGTGACGGCCAAGTACCACAGCGGGGTACGCGGCCACCAAAATGTCGTGCTTTGCAGCGGTACGGCAGACCAGAGTGGGGCGGTCCAGTGCGTGGCGAACATACCGGCATTGCCCGGATTGCCCGGAGTGCACCCGATCACCGTCAAGGGCCGGGGCCCAACAGGGGTGATCACCTACACCGACGACTTCGTGCTCTCGTAGCCTCACGCGACTTCGACGTCCTTCGCCCGACCGCGGCCCTTGATGGCTCGGCCGGGTGTAGGTCCCACCCGGTGATCACCGGGTGCTGGGCAGGTCGGCAGGTTCGGGGCTCGCGGATCGCGGATCTCGACCGAACTGCTCGACCGAATTGTAGGTGGCGAGTTGCCGGCTGGTGGCCTCGAGGCAGGCTTCGGTGCAATTCGACAGCCGAAGCTTGGCCTTCAGGAACCGGTGACTACGGCGACAGGATGCCGACGTCACCTGGTTGCTGGCAGGTGGTCGGTGCGGGTTCGCCGGTCAGTCGTCCGGTCATCCACCGCACGATGGTCGGAGCGGCGACGAATACGACCGTGCCATGAGTGGCACCAGCGACATGTAGGTACTCGACGGTGTCGCCGACCGGACAGGCATTGGCGGTGATGAATCCATCGGTGAGTACGGGCGGCACCGTGGCGTCGGCGGTTCCCTGCAGCACGAGCATGGGTGGTTCCGTGCGTACCTGGCCCGGGTCGTTCAACTTCGCGTGCGCCAGCACCACCGGGTTGGTGGCGGCACTCGACTGGAACACGGCCTCAGGTGTGAGGTGCGCGGAGGTGATGGCCGCGGACAGCGCTGACCCGCACCCTGCGGTCACCTTGGAGGATGCGAACCGCACGCCCACCGGGGTGAAGACATCGGTCGCCGGCAGGTCACTGTAGGTGCGGGTCCACGAATACGCGACCGGGATGCTGAAGGGGAGAAACACCTGGCCCGAAGCTGAGCCGACGATCGAGATCAGCGTGCTCAGACCGGTGGCCGGCGCTGCGGCCACAACGCCCACCACGTGGAGGTCCGGTGCGTAGTCGGCCGCCATCTCACCGGCGAACAGGGCAGCGTGGCCACCTTGGGAGTGACCGTAGATGATGACGGTGCTGTTGGTCTTCAGGCCGGGCAGCCGCCGGGTGGCGCGAGTGGCGTCGAGGACGGCACGCCCTTCGCTCGAACCAACCAGATAGGGATGGACACCGTCGGCGACGCCCTGACCTTGGTAGTCGGCGGCGGCGATTGCGAATCCGGCCTGCAGGTAGTGGGCCAGCCCGGGGAGGAGATACGGCCCCGGCCCCCCGCCGGCGTCGGTGAAGAGCGAGGGGGCACAAGGTGCGGCGAAACCCGTTGTGCCATGGGCCCAGGCGATAATCGGGAAACCGGCGGCCGGGGCTGGACCGCCCGGAGCCATGACGTAGCCCGATTCAGCGAGGTCGGTTCCGTACGTCGAGCGGGAGTGATAGAGAATCCTCCACACGGTGGTTCCGACCGGTACACCAGACACGCCGGCCACCTTCTCGGCGCGGATCAGGGCCCCGGCGGGTGCCGCCGGGAGGGGTCGCGGCGGGATGTAGAACGCCGGTATGGTCGTGGCCCCGGCTGACACGCCGGCCGCCGGATGGCTGTTCAGCGCCGATGTCGGGGCGCTGCAGCCGGCCACAGCCACGGCAAGCGCCGCCAACACCGGGGCCCATCGAGCAGTTCGGCGCTTCCGGGTCGACGTCCCAGCGAACCTCATCTCATACCCCCTGGCACCGGCACCGGCACCGGCACCGCGGGCGACAATGTACTTCATCGGCCAAATGGTGGCACCGGCACCGGCCGTTCCACCCGCATCTGGGATCCGTCCGAAGGTGGGCGGAACCACTTCGGTGAAAATGGCGGCGCTCCGAGCCCGTGTCAGCCGGTGATGTGGGAGGTAGATTGGGCGATCCCATATTCGGCCGATGGTGCAAGCCATCAAGGGGGGCACGAATGAGCATTGATCCGTACATGGTGATCGGAAGCGCAGTCGTGGGCTTTCTGGTCGGCATGACCGGTGCAGGAGGCGGGGCGTTGATGACGCCGATGCTGATCCTGATCTTCGGGGTCAAACCCTCCACCGCCATCTCGAGCGACCTCGTGGCATCCGTGCTGATGCGCCCCGTCGGGGCCTTCGTGCACTTGCGCAAGGGAACCGTGAACCTCCGCCTGGTCGGATGGATGGTGCTCGGTTCGGTTCCCATGGCGTTCCTTGGTTCGTACCTGCTCCATCTCATGGCCCACTCGAAGTCGGCCCAGAGCGACATCGAGATGGCTTTGGGTGCTGCCCTGCTGGTCGGTGCAGCTGCCATGGTGCTCCGCTACTACCTTGATCGCCGCAACGGACACGCCCGCCAGGGTGTGGTCCACACCATCGCCGTGCGCCCGGCATTGACGGTGGTAATCGGCATGACCGGCGGGCTCATCGTGGGCCTGACTTCCGTGGGGTCGGGATCGCTCATGATCGTGCTCCTTCTGTTTGCCTACCCGTTGCTCGGGGCCAACCAACTTGTGGGTACGGACCTCACCCAGGCAGTGCCCCTCACCATTGCCGCAGCTCTCGGTGCACTTGCCTTCGGTCACATCGAGGTGTCGGTGACCGCATCGCTCATCATCGGCAGCGTTCCCGCGGTCTTCGTCGGTTCGTTCATCTCCTCCCGAGCCCCCGATCGCTATGTTCGGCCGGTCATCACTTTTGTGATCTTTGCCTCAGGGCTGAAGTACGTGGGCGTCGGGACGACTGCCCTGGGGTGGATCCTCTGCACGATCCTGCTGGCAGCAGGCACGGTCTGGCTGTTCTATGCGCGCCCGTGGCAGAAGGGTGCGCCGGCGCTCGCCGCGTCGACAGATGAGGTCGACTAGTCGCGGATGGCCGGAGCTCCCATCGCAGAGGTTCCGTGGCAGCGCGTGGCCTCGACCCAGCGACAAGGGCATGCATGCGCCTCCACTTTGACACCTGAAAGCCCGAGGTTCCAGAAGCGCTTCCGGGAGTGTGCCGTCGAGGTCCTTATGCCAGCTTCATGAACATACGTTGGACCTCTTCGATGGCATACCCGTCGGCGGCTGCCGCCTCCGGATTCTGGAGGCAGTAGACCAAGCCGGACGAGATCAGCTTGAAGCCGGCCTGCTCCAGAGCCTTGGTTGCCGCCGACAGCTGTGCTACGACGTCTCTGCACTCCCGGCCCTCCTCGAGCATGCGCTCAACGCCTTGGACCTGACCTGCCACACGCCGCAATCGCTTGCGAACGTCGTCTACGACATCATCGGGAAGTTCCATCCCTCAATCCTCTCTCGTGTGCTCCAACGTGTCCCGGTGGCACCCACCGTGCGCTCGATCATGACGCGTGTGGTCCCGTCTCCGGTCCTTTCTGCGACGCCCGGTCGTGTGACCACTATACGGGGGCGGGTATATCTGTGTAGGTGATCCGTTGGTTGCACATACCCTACCCGGTATGGTTAACTGAGGCGATGGCTACTTCCCCGACCTCATCGACGATCGCCGTCACCGACCAGGACCGCCCCGAGGAAGACACAGGTCAGGGGGCGACCGATGATCTTCCGCGGTCGAGCAGCCTCGGCCCACTCGGGCGGCTCGGACGATGGTCTTCAACCCATCGACGGGCGACCGTTCTGGCTTGGTTGGCCATCGTCGCCGTGCTGGCGGTCTTCGCACCGAGCGTCGAGCACGCCCTGAGCGGGGCAGGGTGGCAGGCCGACGGGTCGCAGTCGGTACAGGTCCGCAATCTGGCGCAGCGAGATTTCGGGGGACAGTCCAGCTCGGCGATCGAAGTGGTCGTCCATTCCGATCGTCCGATCTCGAGCCCGCAAGTGCAGGGGGTGGTGGCTCGGGCCGAGAGGATCCTGGCGGCGGATCCGCGCATCGGTCGTGTCGTGCCGCCCCAAGCCGGAGTGTCGATCAGCGCAGATGGGAAGACAGCCGTCATCCTCGGCGGCGCGGCCGCCGACCCCAACGCCATGGTTCGGGCAGCTGATGCCCTCCAGCGACCGCTGAGCCAGCTCAGCGGGAACGGGGTGACCGTGGCAGCCACCGGAGCGTCGGTCATGTGGTCGGACTTCAACGCGGCCAACCGCAGCGCCATGCTGCGATCAGAGATGATCTCGTGGCCGGTGACCCTGGTCATCTTGGTGCTGGCCTTCGGGTCTCTGGTCGCCGCAGGCCTGCCCCTCTTGTTGACCCTCGTCGGGCTCCTGAGCGCCGCGGGCCTGCTTGATCTGCTCACCCACGTGACCCCCATCTCGATCTGGGCGATGAACTTCGCCCTGATGTTCGCGCTGGCCCTCGGCATCGACTACGCGCTCTTCATCGTGGTGAGGTTCCGGGGCGCGCACTTCGGACGTCACCGCCACGTGGGTGAGTCGGTGGGCGAGACGATGGATACTGCGGGCAAGGCCGTGCTGTTCTCGGGGCTGACCGTGCTCATTGCACTCTCCACGGTCATGCTTGTGCCCACTCCGGCCTTCCGCTCAATGGCTGCCGGCATCATGCTTTCGGTGTTCTTCGTGCTCGTGGCCACATTCACCCTGCTTCCGGCCGTGCTGGGCAAGCTCGGCGATAGGGTCGACGCTCTTCCGCTTCGGTGGGTCCATTCGGGCGAGCACCGCTCGGTGCGCTTCGCGCGGTGGGGTGAGCTGCTCTGGCGCCGTCCTTGGCTCTTCGGCGGAGTGGCCGTTGCCATTCTGGTCCTGTTGGCAGCACCGGTGGTCGGCCTTCGCACCGCCATGCCATCGATCAAGGTGGTTCCAGTATCTGACTCCGCCCGGGTCGGTTACGGCCTGGTGCAGTCGGCATTCGGCCCCGGTGCCCCGGGGCAACTTCAGATCATCACGACTCAAGCCCATGTCGCAGTTGCAGAGGCCGTACTTGCCCGCGACCCGGGCGTTGCCGCAGCGCTGCCCGCACAGCATTCGACCGCAGCGGACCTGGTCATGATCGGGGCGGTGCCGAACGCCGATCCCTCGTCACCGTCGGTCGGGAGCACCATCGAACGGCTTCGCACCACCCTGCCACAGGGCTCATTGGTCGGCGGGGCTGCAGCGGAGAACCACGACCTCCAAGCGGTGTTGGCCGCCAAGACACCCCTGGTCATCGCCCTGGTTCTGCTTCTGGGCTTCCTCGTGCTGCTGGTGGCCCTGCAGGCGCCGCTCATTGCCGCACTCGGTGTGCTCACCAGCTTGCTGGCTACCGGGGCGGCCTTCGGCGTCGCACGGCTCATCTTCCAGAACGGTTGGTTCCATCAGTTGCTGGGATTTGCTCCCCAAGGATTCCTCGACGCCTGGGGACCCGTGTTCTTCTTCGCCATGATCTTTGCCATCTCGATGGACTACACGGTGTTCCTGCTCTCGAGCGCCAAGGAGCACTACGAGCGATCTGGCGACCCCAAGGACGCCATGGTCAACGGGTTGGCCCACTCCGGGCGAGTCATCTTCGCGGCAGCAGCGGTGATGGTGGCGGTCTTCTTCACCTTCGCGCTGTCGGGCCCCCTCCCCCCCAAGGAGATGGGCATCATCCTCGGTGTCGCCGTCCTGCTCGACGCCCTCTTGGTTCGCCTGCTGCTGCTGCCGGTGCTCCTCCGTCTCACCAAAGGGGCGGCGTGGTGGGCGCCACCGTGGCTGCGGCGATTGTTGCCGCCCGTGCGATTCGCCCACGAATGACGGGATCCGACCAGTGGACCGAACAGGCCGACATGCAGTACCCACGTAGCACCACACCGACCAGTGAGGAGCGAGAGAGATGACAAGTGCAAGAGAAGTGATGGACGAACTGCGGGTGCCGACCCGCGAGCTTCGCAATGCCGCACCGGATGCCTGGGCCGGCTTTGCCCAGATGCACGACGCCGCCGTCGCCGACGGTGTCCTCAGCCGCCGGATCAAGGAATTGATGGCGCTGGTGATCGCGGTGGTGAAGCAGTGTGACGGGTGCATCGCCGCCCACGCCAAGGCGGCGGCCGTCCACGGAGCGACGCCCGAAGAGGTGGCCGAGTCCCTGTCCGTGGCCCTCTTGATGGACGGAGGCACCGCCACGGTCTACGGTCCCCGAGCCTGGGCTGCCTACCAGGAGTTCCGGCCCTCAAAGCCGGAATGATGCACGAACCGGTCCCAGAGGTGCCCTCCGGGAGCCGCTGGTGGTCACTGTCAAGAGGTGTAGCGGCCAGCGAATTGGGATCGAGCCCTTGGTTGGTCGGTTCCTGGCCTACATCGAGTACCCGAGCCACTATCTGAACGGCTTGGACTCGCCGGTCGGCCTGGCCTTCGCGGTCCACGTCGAGGAGGGCCAGCTCTCGTCCGTGGTGGACCAGCAATCGTGGTTCACCGAGCCACCGGACCGGATGCACGCCGAGCAGCGTGACTTTCTGGTCGGACACGGCCTGATGCGCTCGTAGCCCACATCACGCTGGCCGCTTCGCCCTGACCAGGGTGTCGATCGCCTCCCTCGGACCCGAATCGGTCTCCACCACCCGAATCACCTGCTCGGCGCGCTCCACTTCCAAGCCGGCCGCTTCGGCCACGTCGGTCACATCAGTAGTGGCATAGAGAACGTCGGCGCTCGGTGGGCCGCCGAATCCCCTGGTCAGGTTGTCGTGGTCGTGGGCCACGACAAGCAGTGTGCCTCCGGGGGCAACGGCAGAGGCGGCCACCTCCAGTGCCACCGAGCGCTCGGGCTGTGGCAACTGGAGATAGAGCACCGCGACCAGATCGAAGCCATCTGGCCGGGGCACCCACTCTTGAACTGCGGACTCGACCCAGGTGACCTCGACGTCCCACAGTTCGGCAAGGCGCTGTGCCTTCGCCAGGCCTACGGGCGAAAAGTCCACTCCCGTCACCCTCCAGCCCTGCTGGGCGAGCCAAATGGCGTTGCGACCCTCGCCGCAGGCAAGGTCGACTGCTCGGCCCGGCGGGAGGCCCACCACTTCGGTGACGAGGGACTGGTTGGGCGTGCTCGTCCACACCAACTCGTCCCCTCCGTAACGCGCATCCCAGGCGGATCGATCCACCGGTCAAGCCCCCAGCGATTCGGCTGCACGCAGCCGCCGGTAGGACCGAGGCCCGATCAGACGCGAGGCGAGCGCACCGGCGGGCACGGTCACTCCGAAGACGCTCCGGACCGGTCGTCCGGTGGTGCCGCTCGTCAAGTTCACAAAGACCATGTCGGTCTCCCCTGCCTTGTCTCTAGCTTCTTCGCCAACATACCCTCGAGTGCACGGAGTCCGACGGCGGTCGCCCACCGCTTGCTCCGTGGTTGCCTCGAACCGCGCCACTCGCCTCCGACACAGCGGCCGGACCGACGAACAACCGCTCGTCCGGCGACCCATCGCCCGCAGATCCAGAGAAGGGGACGAAGGACCCTACCCCTGGAGGTACCGGTCATCCACGATGGGACCATGTCCAAGCGAGTCGTGATCCTCGGCGGCGGCACCGGAGGCACCTTGAGTGCCAATCGCTTGCGGCGCCTCTGCCCCGTGGGGGATGTGGAGATCGTGGTCGTCGACCAGAACGACGCCCACATCTACCAGCCGGGCCTGTTATTCGTCCCCTTCGGCTTGGCGCATGCCGACGAGATCGTCCGCTCTCGAGCAGACCAGCTGCACAAGGGAATCGAGTTCCGCCAGAACCCGGTCGACCATGTGGACACCGAATCGGACAGCGTGTACCTCGAAGGCGGCACCGTGCTCGAGTACGACGTGCTGGTCGTCGCCACCGGGAGCGTCCTGGTCGAGGAGGAGACAGAGGGGCTCACCGGGCCCGGGTGGATGGAGAAGGCCTTCACCTTTTACGATCCGGTGGGGGCGGTCGCGCTCCACGAGGCGCTCGAGTACTTCGAGGGTGGGCGAGTGGTCGTCAACGTGGTCGACATGCCGATCAAGTGTCCCGTGGCCCCACTCGAGTTCTGCTTTCTGGCCGACTGGTTCTTCCAACAGCAGGGTGTTCGCGACCGCGTCGAGCTCACGTATGTCACACCGCTGGACGGGGCGTTCACCAAGCCGGTTGCCGCCGCCAAGCTGGCCGGCCTGCTGGAGGAGAAGGGCGTGGCTCTCGTGACCGAGTTCAATACCGGAGAGGTCGACGGATCCGGCGGGCGGTTGGTGTCCTACGATGGCCGCGAGGTCGGCTTCGACCTGGCCGTGGTCGTGCCACTGCATGGCGGAGCGACCTACGTGTCGCGATCGCCTGGCCTCGGGGACGAACTGGGCTTCGTGCCGGTCGACGCGCACTCGCTCCAGTCGGCTGCCAAGCCCAACGTGTTTGCCATTGGCGACGCCGCTGGCGTGCCAACGTCCAAGGCGGGATCGGTCACCCACTTCGAAGGCGAGGTGCTCGTCGAGAACATCCGACGCTTCCTGGCCGGTGAGCCGCTCGACGGCAGTTACGACGGGCATGCCAACTGCTTCATCGAGACCGGGTTCGGAAAGGCGCTGCTGATCGACTTCAACTACGACGTCGAGCCCGTTTCGGGTCATTTCCCCGCCGCAGTGGGCCTTCCCCTCCTGAAGGAGTCACGGCTGAACCATCTAGGCAAGCTGATGTTCCAGCCGCTCTACTGGCACAGCCTGCTACCGGGGCACAACCTCCCTGGCGTCGGCTCGGCAATGCCGACTCGGGGCAAGGACAACGAGCAAGTTTCATGACGCTGCACACCACCTGCCCGATCAACGGATAAGGAGCCGACCATGACCGTTGTCACCTACGCCGGAACGGCGGTGACGGTAAACGACGAAGGGTTCTTCGAGGACCCGACTCAGTGGACCGAAGCAATGGCTCCCGAGATTGCTCGAACCGAGGACATCGGCGAACTCACCGAGCCACACTGGCAGGTCATCAAGTTCATGCGAGCCGAGTACGCAGCGAAGGGGACCGGCCCGACCGTCCGCATCCTCGGCAAGACCTCGGGGGTCTCGGTGAAAGAGCTCTACCAGCTGTTCCCGAAGGGACCGGCAAAGGTCGCCGCGAAGATCGCGGGGATACCCAAGCCCCGCGGTTGCATCTAACCGATCATCCGATCTCTGACCACGACGAAAGGTGCACCATGAGCGACACGATCGAGAAGGTATCCATCATCGTCTCGAAGGGCTCTCTCGAGGGCGTCTATCCGGCATTGATCATGGCCAACGGTGCCCGTGCCGAGGGGATCGAGGCGAACCTGTTCTTCACGTTCTTCGGCCTCGACGTCGTGCATCGGTCGAGGATCGACCACATCAAGGTGGCCACCGTCGGCAACCCCGGACTCCATCTGGCAACGGTGGCCGGGGGCCTGCCGGGGGTGTCCTCGGTCATGACCCACTACCTCGAGCGCAAGATGGAGAAGCTCGATATCCCGCCCATCCCGGAGTTCGTGGAGATGATCGCGGACACGGGTGCCGGCATCTACGCGTGCAAGGCGTCGGTGGACCTGTTCGATCTGACCAAGGACGACCTGATCGAACAGGTCATGGACATCATCACCGTCGGTGAGTTCTATGAGATGGCCGCCGGAGGGGAGATCATCTTCACGTAGCGCGCCGACCCGACCCGACCCGTCACTGCGGTGCTCGCTCGGTATCGTGGGGGTATGGGCCTGTACCGTGAGCGGATCCTCCCAGTCCTGGTGGATCGGGCGTGCGGGACGGCAGGACTGCGGAAATGGCGTGCCGAGCTGTCCGGCGGGCTGTCAGGGCGAGTCCTCGAGATCGGCTTCGGTTCGGGCCTCAACGTCGACCACTACCCATCGACCGTCGAGCGGGTGTTTGCCGTCGAACCCTCCGCCACGGCCTTCCGTATTGCCCAGAGGCGGATAGGGGGCTCGCCGGTGGCCGTCGAGCTGGTTGGCCTCGACGGCCAGAGCATCCCGCTCCCCGATGACTTCTGCGACGACGCCCTGTGCACCTTCGCCCTGTGCACGATCCCCGACGTCGACGCCGCCCTGTCGGAGGTTCGACGGGTGCTTCGCCCTGGAGGCCGGTTCTTCTTCCTCGAGCATGGCCTGGCCCCTGATCCGGGTGTCGCTGCATGGCAACGTCGCATCGAGCCCCTTCAGCGCCGCTTGGCCGATGGCTGCCATCTCACCAGGGACCCGATCGCACTGGTCCGAGGCGCCGGCTTCGCCTTCGACGACGTGGCACAGCAGTACGGGGCCGGGCCGAAACCCTGGAGCTGGTTCACTCGGGGAGTAGCGATCTGCCCCGATCTGCCCTGATCGCCCGAGCGGCACCGGATCGGCGCGACCGGCCGCGACGGGCCGGGCAGAGACCGGCATGCTGAACAGTCGCCGGTCGACTCGGTAGGCTGCTCTCGGTACTTCGAGCATGAGTGACGGCCCCTCCACCTGCGAGGTCGAACCAGATGTCAGGTTCACCTACGCCAACGAACGCACCTTCCTCGCGTGGAATCGGACCGCCTTGGCCCTCATCGCGACGGGTGTTGCCGCCACGCAGCTTCTCCCCGAGTTCCACGTGGCCGGCGGCCGGCGCATCCTGGGTCTCCCGATGATCGCACTGGGCGCCCTCGTTTCCCTGACGAGCTTTCTCCACTGGAAGGCCAACCAGCGCGCCATGCGGCGAGGCCTGGCGCTGCCCCGCTCGCCGATGCCGTTGGTGCTGGCGATCGGAATCGGGCTGGTGGCAATCATCGCGGTGGTCCTCGCCGTCCTCGGTCCCGGGTAGCCGCAGGTGGCCGACGCCGGAGGTGGAGGCATGGCGGGTGGGGCAGGTGAGCCGGGCCCGGGCCTCGCCGGAGAGCCGGACCCGGGCCTCGCCAGTGAGCGCACCGACCTCGCATGGAACCGATCGGGCCTGGCGGTGGTGGTCGTCGTCGCCATCATGCTGCGTCGGCTCTGGCCCTTGCAGGGTTTCAAGTCGGTGGTCGCCCTGATGCTCATCGCGGCCGGAGCCACTGCCTGGGCAGCTGGGATGTACCTGGCCCGGCGCCAGCGGCCCGGCACCGGGGCGGTGAGCCTGCTTGGAGTGTCCGCCTGCCGGGTATTGACCGTCGGGACCCTGATTTTGGCTGGCGCGGGGTTCTTGCTCGGAGTCCTCTCGCCGGGCTGACCCAGGCGGGGTGATCCGCTCCGAGGTCCTGCCCCGGGCTGTTCATCGCCAGGTCTTCGTGGAGCTTCTCCAGGCCGAAATCCACGGTGCCCGACTTGCCGGATGCGATCGTCCTTCTGGCGGGACGGGCCGGATCGGAGAATTGATTGCCAGACGCCGATCCTTCACTTACTATCCCCATATACGGCTGGCGACGGAAGGGCGAACCAATGACCAATCTGACCGATCCTCGAGGCATCCATTACCGTGGGGGAACCCTCCGACGGTCCGGGGTGGCGACTGGAGCAGCCATCCGGTGTGCCGCAGTCGTCGCGCTGACCGTCTTGGCAGTGGGTGCCACGTTGTCGATCCAGATGGGGAGCGCGTCGGCTGCACCGGTGAGGCCCGCATCTGCCGCACCCGTCTCGCCTCCCTTTACCGAGTGCCCACCCGTCGGAGGGGACACGGGCTGCGGGATTCTCATCATCTTGACCAACTCCGGTGAACAGATCCTTCAGGATCCGTCGCAACCCGCCTATGACATCAACATCGGTATGGAGGACACCCTGGTCGGCGTGCTCAACGAATCGACCGTCCCGGTGAGCAAGATCCAGCTGAGCTCCGGCGACCAGCCTATTTTCGGGTTCGACAGCGACGGCATCTGCACCTTTACCGCCGGCGGGACGAACCAATTCGAGCCCGGTGGGTTTCCAGCCGGCACCTACTGCACGGCGGACCAGAAGGCAGGGAACGACCCGTCAACCTCCGGCGATCCGCTCGGTTCTGACTACCAGGGTCCGAACAACACCTTCTCCAATATCAGTGCGGACCAGATGAGCGGAAGCGTGGACTTCAACAGCGCCCTCGCACCCGGTACAGGGACCAGCTACTTCTCCTTGGAGGAGCCGCTCGGGTCGTGCAACTTCGCCTCGGCGTGCGGGTACTGGGAGGCGGCCTCCGACGGGGGGATATTCGCCTACGGTTCCACGTTCCAAGGCTCCATGGGTGGGAGGCCGCTCAACCAGCCGATCGTGGCAATCGCATCCGACCAGGTGACCGGCGGCTATTGGGAAGTTGCCGCCGACGGTGGGCTGTTCGCGTTCAATGCGCCGTTCTTCGGCTCCATGGGCGGTCAACCCCTCAACCAGCCGATCGTGGGGATGGTGGCAACACCGGACGGGGGTGGCTACTGGGAAGTTGCCGCCGACGGTGGACTGTTCGCGTTCGGTGACGCGCACTTCTTCGGATCGATGGGCGGTCAACCGTTGAATGCTGCGGTTGTGGGCATCGCGGCCACCGCCAGCGGCAAGGGATATTGGGAAGTTGCGTCGGACGGGGGCCTGTTCTCGTTTGGTGACGCAACCTTCCATGGATCGATGGGCGGTCAGCCATTGAATAGTGACGTCGTCGGAATGACGGCCGACCCGGCAACGGGTGGCTACTGGGAAGTTGCGTCCGATGGTGGACTGTTCGCCTTCAATGCACCGTTCTTCGGCTCCATGGGCGGTTCACCTCTCAACATGCCGATCACCGGTATGGCGTCCACACCGGACGGGAAGGGCTACTGGGAAGTGGCCACCGACGGCGGGATCTTCAACTTCGGTGACGCGACCTTCCACGGCTCGGCGGGCAACATTCCACTGAACTCCCCGATCGTGGGAATCGCGGCCAGCTTGTGACCGACGCTGCAGCTGCCGCCTGAGGCGGCAGCTGCAGCGCGTACCCGGCGAGGGCGAAGGCAACGGCGGCCGGGGATAGCCTGTTGTATGTGACCGGACGCCCCTCGACTACCGATCAGCGCGCCGGCCACTGGGACACCGTCTACAAGGACAACAGACCGGATGCCGTGAGTTGGTATCAACCTGATCCGGTCGCGTCGCTGGAACTCATCGACGTTCTCGAGCTGGCGCCGGACTCCGGGGTGCTCGACATCGGCGGTGGTGCATCGGTGCTCGTGGATCGGTTGCTCGCCAAGAGCTTCACTGATCTGACCGTCCTCGACATCTCTGAAGCTGCCCTGCGAACAAGTCGCGAGCGGGTGGGCGACGACGGGCGGGTCACCTGGATCACAGAGGATCTCCTGGGGTGGGAACCGGCCCGTACCTATGACCTCTGGCACGACCGGGCCGTGTTCCACTTCCTGGCTGGAGAAGAAGTGGAGACCTACAGGGACCTCATGAATCGCGCCGTTGCCCCGGACGGATCGGTCATCATCGCCACGTTCGCACCAGACGGACCGGACCGCTGTTCGGGCCTACCGGTGACCCGGTACAGCGTGGATGAACTCGGTGCGACCCTCGGGAGCGGATTCGAGGTGGTGGAGTGCCGCCGCGAGGTCCACACGACGCCGGCGGGGACCGTGCAGCCCTTCGTCTGGGTCGCTGCTCGGCGCACTCACCGGTAAGGTCGCCGTATTCCCCAGAAGAAGTAGGTGATCGGGCCGACGAAGTTGACGGCGATGGCGAACGCCCAGCACCACTTGGGGCCCCGCACCTGACAAGAGGCTCGGTGGTTCAGGTCCGCCCAAGCGGCCACCGCAAGTGTCAGCTGGATGAAGGAGGCCGCACCGAGGGACTTCTGTCGAAAGGGTGACAGATCCCTCCATCGTCCACTCCTGCCCGCATGATGGTCCAGGGTTCCGTTTCGCCACGGTTCGGGATCCTGCTCCAGGGCCGAATGGCATAGGAATCCACTCCCATCCGGTTGAGCACAGGTGGGACCTCCTCGGTGGGCTCTCTCAGAATGACCCACTCCCGGAGCGGAAACGGTCATGCCGTGGTCTCCTGATCGAAGTTCGAGGAAATGAGGTTCACAGACGGGGGCGACTGCATTCCCTACGCCGTCTCGGGTGCCTCGGACGTCTCCAGATACCGTTTGAGGCTCGCCCAGATGGCCGCTTCTTGGCGCTCACCGATGCGAGCAACGATCGGGGCCAGCAGCTTGAAGCCCCCGCGCGGCTCGATGTCCCACGACCACCGCATCCGAGTCCCACTCTCATGGGGCTCGAAAGTCAGCGATCCAAGGATGTGCGCGGCCTTCATCTCGGTGACCGACACCAGTCGCGATGGTCGTTCGAAACAGGTGAATTCGACGGTCATCTCCATGGGGTGGCCCAGTGGTTTGGTCGCCACCCGAAATCGCGTCCCACGTCCGATCGCTCCAGCTGTGATCATCTCCGAGCGGATCATGCGCGGATTGTATTTCGGCTCGTTTCGCTCGTCGGCCACGAAGTCGAATACAACTTCGGGCGGGCGACCGATCAAGACTTCACCTTCTATCAGCGTCACAGGGCCTCCGATGCGTCCGTGGCCGATGACTCGTCCTGCCACCAGCGTGGTCCCATTTGCTTCGTCGAGGTAGGGGCGAAGGTCCCGCTGTCCGATCAAATGGGGGGAAGGGCGCCTTCAGGGTGCTCCGGACACGACCTGGAAGTGGCCCGCTTCCGCGCAAGTTCGGGCTCACGGTCCCCGTCGACGACACTCTGTGAAGTCTGGGACGGGCCCGACCGGCCACCCCGGAACTGTCGCAGTGCGAGCAATGGATACTGTCGCCGACAGTTGTTGCCGCACTTCCGGACCTCCAACTGTCGCTCTCGAGCGCGAGGTCATGCGGTCGATGGACCGCAAGGTCGGCGCCGTGTACTCGCAGCCGTTTCCGATGGTCGGTCCGCATCGGCGAGCGATAGATAGCTCTCGTCCTCTTGGGCAGTGTGCAGCTTCAAGATGGCGTGCAGCCCATAGAGCATGCTCCGCAACTCGGTGAGGTCCATCTCGTCGTATCCGTCTGGTCCGATGTCGTCGATGAGCTGGCCAAGCCGTCTGATCTGGTGGGCGATTTCGATGTGAGCACGGCTCATTGTTCCCATGGGATCACTCCCGCCCAGAATTCGACCGAGCGCGGGGTAGAGGATCTGCTCCTCGGCCTCCTCGTGGGGCTGGACTTCGGAAATGAGCATCCGGTGCGCCTGGCGAACTTGGGCGAGGGCGACGGGCGGGTCAACGGTGCCGAGGGCATCTGCGATCTCCCGAAGTTGATCGATATCTGAGCGGATGGACAGGTGTTCCTCTTGAAATCGCCTGGTCAACGCAGTGTCCGCCTCGTCGAGGTGCATCTCCGTGCTCCCACCTCCAAGGGCCCGCAGGGCATTGAAGATGACGGTGACATCGATCACCTCTTGGAGAATGGCACCCCAGACTGCAGGGAGCAGCCCGACCGTGGCAACGGCCATTGCCGCGAGCGACATCGCCATGCCGGCGACGATGCTCTGCATGGCTATTTGCCTTGTGCGCCGTGCAAGTCTCATCGCCTCACCCAGACGAGCGAGACGGTCGACGGTGAGGACGATGTCGGCGGCCTCCGAGGCCGCCGTCGCTCCACGTGCGCCCATGGCCACCCCCACATCGGCCAATGCGAGGGCAGGGGCATCGTTGACTCCGTCACCGACCATGATGGTCGGTGCTCGCCGGGTCTCGAGTCGCACGATGTCGAGCTTCTCGGAGGGGGTCCGCTCTGCCAAGACCTCGTCGACTCCGATGACCGCCCCGACGGTGTCGGCAACTTCGGCTCGGTCACCGGTGACCATCACGATTCGGTCGACACCTCCTGTCCGCAGTGAACGAATGGTCCGGGCCGCATCGGGCCGCAAGGGATCGTCGAAGACCAAGATGCCGACCGGCGCCTCGTCGATGGCCACGAACACGGTGAGCGCTCCGTCCAGACGAGCCTTGCGGCGCGCCGATCGTGCCCACGATGGAGTGCCGACCACTCCGGACCATGCTGCCTTGCCGAGTGCCACCTGGTGACCCGCAACCCATCCCCGGATGCCATGCCCGGCGACCTCGTGAACCTCTTCTGGCAATACCAGTTCACAGTGCCGTGCCAGTGCCGCCTGGACGACTGCGGTCGCCAGGACATGGGGAGACACCTGGTCCAACGAGGCGGCCATGCGGAGAAGGTGCTCGGCTGCCACCGGTCCGGCTGGGACGACCTCCACCAGGGTCGGGTGCCCTAGCGTCATGGTTCCGGTCTTGTCGATGAGGAGGGTCGTGCACTTGGCCAGACGTTCGAGGACTGCCCCTCCCTTGATGACGATGCCGCGGCGAGCGGCGCGAGAAAGGCCAGACACGAGGGCGACAGGAGCGGCGAGGATCAAGGGACAGGGAGTAGCAACGACAAGCACTGCCACGGTGCGACTTGGTCCACCGATTGCCCAGGCGATGCCGGCCGTGACCAGGGTCACCAGGAGGAACCCGAGTGCGTAGCGATCGGCGAGACGGACGAAGGGTGCCTGGGATGCCTCGGCTTCTGAGACGAGGCGGATGATCCCCGCGTACGTGCTGTTGGCGGCACAGGTGGTGGCCCGGAGATCGAAGGGACCTCCTGCATTGACGACACCGCTTCGAACCGGCTCCCCTCTTGCACGTTCGACGGGAAGCGCCTCACCGGTCAGAGCCGACTCGTCCAGGGCCGCCGACGGCGATGCAACCGTTCCGTCGACGGGTACCAACTCTCCCGACGCCACCATCAATAGGTCGCCGGGGAGAACCCTGTCGAGCTCGATGTCAGCGAGGAACCCGTCCTTGTAGCGACGGGCCGATTTCGGAGCTCGCTCCAACAGCGCTTGCAGATCACGCCTTGCCTGGCCGGCGGCCCACGCTTCGAGAGACCGGCCGCTCGCAAGCATCACGCTGATGACTGCCCCTGCGAGATACTCGCCGACCGCTACAGCGCCGGCGAGCGCCAGGAGTGCGATGACGTCGACGCCGAGCCGGCCTTCCAACAGGCTCGCGATCATTGCGTAGAGGGAGTAGAGGATTCCGCAGCCGGTGGCAGCTATCCATGCCGCGTTCCCCGCGCTGCCCATCCCGATCCAGTGGAGGATGCCGCCGGCAGTCAGACCGGAAGTGCTCACCACGAGCAGCACGAGGGACCCAAGGCGCGAGAGCCGAGGCGTCGACCCGGTCCGCAAGCTGGTGGTCACGAGTCTCATCGTGCAGCAGGGCGGTGGTGTGGAGTAGGGCCGAAGGTCAGCAGAGCGCCAACATTGTCGCGAGTCCCGAGTTGGGACCGCGAGCCTGACCGATCAGGCCTCTCCCTCCCTGGAAGAGCAGGCCGGAGATCTTCGTTCGCTTCCCTCGGCCACCTCGGCGCGATGGCGAGCGGCCCAATCGGGACCTCGGACCACATAAGAGAGGCGCTCACCCCAGCCGGTCGACTGCGACACGTCGTGGAGTATGTCCGCGTACTCGTGGGTGGCGATACGACCAAGGTTGAACATGTCGATGTTCTTGGTGAGTCCGTAGACGACCGGTTGCTCCTCGCGCTCGAACGTGCCGAAGAGGCGATCCCATACGATCAGGATGCCGCCGTGGTTGCGATCGAGGTACTTCGAGTTGGAACCGTGGTGCACGCGGTGGTGGGAAGGGCTGTTGAGGACCTCTTCAGGGGGGCCCAGCCGGTCGATGGTCTCGGTGTGGATCCAGAACTGGTAGAGCAGGTTCACGCCGCGGGCGGTGGTGATCAGCTGGGGTGAGATCCCGAGCAGGCACAGGGCACCATACGGAAGCGACGTCCCGAGAGCATCGGCGACCGGCTGGCGCAGGGCGGTCGACAGGTTGTAGCGCTCACTCGAGTGGTGGACCACGTGTACGGCCCACATGTACCGAGCCTCGTGCATGAACCGGTGGTTCCAGTAGTAGATGAAGTCCCATCCCACGATGGCGAGGGCCAGTGCCAGCGGGCCAGTGCCCAGCGCGGGGAGGAACCGGTGTCGCCACAGCCGCTCAGGTGTGGTGCGCGAGGACCAGGTGGTGGCGACGGCCACTCCTCCCATGACGACGGACACCACCCCGCCGATCGAGGCGGTTGGACCGGCCCACCCGGTCCGACGGTCCCATCCGGAGGGTGCCTGTTGCAGATGGGGAACGGCGATCGGGAGGGATTGGTCATCGATTCCACGGGGACGCAGCAGATCGTCGGCAGCCGGACCGATGGTGTTGTCGAGGCTGCCGGCCCGACGAGCAACGAAGTCGGCTGCCGTGGTCACGACGGCCGCCCCGAGGGCCGTGGCGAGGAATGCCTTTGCGAATCGACCCCGGCCCGCGGTGAATGGGCGCAGCAGCCGGGGGACGACCAGCGGCGCCGCCAGGCTGCCGATGCCCATGGCCAAGCTGGCCAACGTGTCGCGTCGCTCGTAGTCGCCGGCGGTAGGTCCCCGTTCGGCGGCCCGATGGCGCAGCCAGAGGTACTCGACCGCCATGCTCCCGAAGTAGAAGGGCACGGCGATGACGGTGAGGTCTCTGGAGCTGGTGCGGGGCTGACCCATTTGACCCATTGTGCAGCTTCGGTGACCGTGGCGTCGACCGTGGCGTCGACAGGCGGCCGGTGGCCGTGGGGCGATGTGGCGGCCCCCCGGTTAGCCGTGACCCCCCCCGGGGGGGCGAGGCCTAACGGGCGCGCCCCCGGGGGGTGGAGACCGCCCACTAGAACGAGTTCTATACTTGCGCCGCCGGGTTCGGGTCGATTCACTGGCCCGAGCCGACATCCACGCGAAGCACGCACTCAGTTGCCCAAGACCTCCAAGGGGGATCCACGATGGCCCAGCCGGTGATTGTCGAAGCAGTACGCACTCCGATCGGGAAGCGCAACGGGTGGATGGCCGGGTTCCATGCTGCCGAGCTTCTGGGCAATGCCCAGGGCGAACTGGTCAAGCGGGCCGGTGTCGACCCGGGCGACGTGGAGCAGATCGTCGGTGGTTGCGTCACTCAGGCCGGTGAGCAGGCGTCCAACGTGACCCGCACCGCCTGGCTCAGCCAGGGGCTCCCGTACCAGGTGGCCGCCACCACCGTCGACTGCCAGTGCGGTTCGGCGCAGCAGGCGAACAACTTCGTGGCCAACATGATCGGTGCCGATGCCATCGATGTGGGCATCGCCTGCGGGGTCGAGGCTATGAGCCGGGTCGAGCTCGGCGCCAACGCCTACAACGGACCGGGCAAGTCGAGGCCCGAGAACTTTCCTTGGGACATGCCCGACCAGTTCGGGGCGGCCGAGCGGATCGCCCAGAAGTACGGCGTCACTCGTGATGACGTCGACTGGCTGGGCTTCGAGTCACAGCGCAAAGCCGCAGTAGCGGTGGCCGAGGGCCGGTTCGAACGTGAGATCGTCCCGTTGGAGGCCCCTGTGCTCGGCCCCGACGGCCCCACCGGCGAGAAGACGCTGGTCTCCAAGGACCAGGGTCCCCGCGAGACCACCCGCGAAGGCCTGGCCGGCCTCAAGCCGGTGCTGCCCGACGGGATGCACACCGCGGGCAACAGCTCGCAGATTTCCGATGGAGCGGCCGCGGTGCTGTGGATGTCCCAGACCCGGGCCGGCGAGGTCGGACTGCGTCCCCGAGCCCGCATTGTGGCCCAGACGCTGGTCGGCTCGGATCCCTACTACCACCTCGACGGACCGATCTCCGCAACCACCAATGTCCTGCGGAAGGCCGGGATGACCCTGGCCGACATCGACATCATCGAGATCAACGAAGCCTTCGCCTCGGTCGTCATGTCGTGGGGCAAGGAGCACAAGGTGGACTGGGACAAGGTCAACGTCAACGGTGGGGCCATTGCACTTGGCCATCCGGTGGGCTCCACTGGCGCCCGGCTGATCACCACCGCCCTCCACGAGCTCGAGCGGTCCGACTCCAGCCTGGCGCTCATCACGATGTGCTGCGGCGGTGCCCTTGCCACCGGCACCATCATCGAGCGGATCTGATCGAGCGTTCGGAGCAATCTTGAACACGCGGCAGTTGTCAGCGTGGCATGGGGAGCACCCGGTCGGGTAGAAGTGGGGGATGTCCTCGTTCCCCGCGGCCCGATGGAGTGCCGTGGTGGCCGCTTCGGTGTCGCTCGTCTCGGTGGCGGCGGTGGCGGCATTGGGGGTCATGGCGGTGCCCGTGACCGCATCGGCCGCCGGGTCGCGGCCCGCCGTGGTCACCGATTCGGAGTGGTCTACGTTCGATCAGAACTCTCTGCGCAGCGGGGTCGACGCCTCGGGTAGCTCGTTCTCCCCCGCCGCTCCGGCATGGGACTCGCCGACGCTCGACGGGCAGCTATACGGTCAACCCCTGGTTGCCACCGGCCGGGTCTTTGCGGCTACGGAGAACGACACCGTCTATGCCTTGGCGGCCGATACCGGAGCGGTCTTGTGGGCGACGCATGTCGGGACCGCTCTCGACCCGTCGACGGTACCCGGTTTGTGCGGAAACATCCGCCCGACCGTCGGGATCACTTCGACGCCGGTCGTCGACACTGCCCGTTCGGAGATTTTCGTAGTGGCCGCGGTGGCTGCTCCGAGCCCCGGCTACGCAGCCCATCGACTGTTCGGCCTCGACCTCTACACCGGCACCGTGCTGCTCGACGAGGTGATCGATCCACCGGGCACCAACCCGGCCTACCAGTTGCAGCGGGCGTCGTTGGCCCTCACCGACGGTCGGGTGATTGCCGGGTTCGGTGGCAACTCCGGTGACTGCGGTCCCTACCACGGGCTGGTGGTGTCGGCCCCCGAGGATGGGTCTGCGCCGTCGACCTACACGGTTGCCTCACTGCCCGGCGACAGCCAGGGCGCAGTGTGGATGGGAGGTGCCGCCCCATCGGTCGACGCCCAGGGCAACGTCTGGGTGGCTACGGGCAACAGCGCCCACACACAGGCATCGGACCCCTACGACCAGAGTGACAGCGTGCTGAAGCTGAGCCCGACCATGCAGCTGCTCGTCTCGTTCGCTCCTCAGCACTGGTACTTGGACAACGCAGGGGACGCCGACCTCGGGTCGACCACGCCGGCCTTGCTGCCCAACGGCTTGGTGTTCGAGGTGGGCAAGTCGACCATCGGTTATGTCCTGAACCAGTCCCACCTGGGAGGGATCGGGGGTCAGGTGGCTCTCACCGACCCGTTCTGCTTCGCCGACGGCGGTTCCGCCGACCTCAACGGCACGCTCTTCGTGCCGTGCAGCGGCGGCATCCGGGCGGTGACACCCTCCGCAGGTCCGCCCACCAGCCAGTGGACGTCGTCGAGCGGCGCCCGCGGTTCCCCCATCGTGGCCGGCGGTCTGGTGTGGTCGATCGGCAACGGCAACCTCTACGCCCTCGACACATCGAGTGGCCAGGCGGTGCAGCAGTTCGCCATCGGATCCTCGTCGTCCTCGTTCCCCTCGCCCTCTGCAGCCGATGGGCTCGTCCTCGCCCCCTCCTCCGGCCGGATCCATGCCTTCGCCGGCACGGCCGGGCTCCCCGCACCGCCGTCACCTCCGCCGCCCCGGCCCGGGTACTGGCTGGTGGCCTCCGACGGCGGCGTCTTCACCTACGGTGCTGCCGGCTTCTACGGATCGACCGGAACACTGCACCTCGCACAACCCGTCGTGGGTATCGTCGCCACGCCTGACGGAATGGGCTATTGGCTGGTGGCTGCCGACGGCGGCATCTTCGCCTTCGGCGACGCCGCATTCGAGGGATCCACCGGCGGGCTCGTCCTCGATCGACCGGTGGTGGGGATGGCCGAGGCCGCCTTCGTCGCCTCGCCCCGGGGCGGGTAGCAAGGGCGAGCATGGTCCTCGACGTCGCCCCCGGTCCCGCCAGAAAGTAGAATGCGTTCTAATTCATGGCGCCACCGACCATCGGTGGGCACGCCGGACGAACGATCCGCGGCGCGATGTCGCACGAGGGGGACTGGACGACTACCGTCCGCCCCGAAGGAAGGAGCACTGTGACCGGCACCGAGCACCTGACCTATGAGCGCTTCGGCGCGACCGCGGTCGTGACCATGAACCGCCCCGAGGCGAAGAACGCGCTCTCGGGGCCCATGCTGGTGGGCATGGCTGACGCCTGGGTGGAGATCGACTCCAACGACGACATCCGGTGCGCCATTCTCACCGGCGCCGGCGGGACGTTCTGCGCCGGCATGGACCTCAAGTCGATGTCGGGGCCCGGCATGGAGTCCGTCCAGCAGCGGATGGCCGACGACCCCGATCTCCACTGGAAGGCACTGCTCCGCCACTACTCGTTGAAGAAGCCGCTGATCGCCGCGGTGGAGGGTTGGGCGGTGGCCGGGGGCACGGAAGTCCTCCAGGCCACCGACATCCGGGTAGCCGGCGAGGGTGCCAAGTTCGGCGTCTTCGAAGCTCGGCGCGGCCTCTTCCCGTTGGGCGGCTCCACGGTGCGTCTCCGGCGCCAGATCCCCTTCACCGTGGCAATGGACCTGTTGCTGACAGCCCGGGAGGTGTCGGCTCAGGAAGCCAAGGAGATCGGACTGATCGGCCGGGTAGTGCCAGACGGGACCGCGCTCGAGGCGGCCTTGGAGATCGCCGAAGTGATCGGGGCCAACGGCCCGCTCGCCGTGGAGGCGATTAAGGCCTCGGTGAAGGCGACCGAGGGCATTCCCGAAGAGGAGGCCCTCAAGATCGAGCTCGAATTGGGTTGGCCGATCTTTGCCACCGAGGACGCCAAGGAGGGCCAGAAGGCCTTCGCCGAAAAGCGCCCTGCCAACTTCCGACGCCGGTGAGCGAAGGCCACGACTCCGACCCGGTCGGAACGGATCCGCGTCGTCGGCTGGCTGCCGCCCTCCGCCCGATCATCACCATGACGGTGGCGGCCGAGCTCGACGACGAGGTGGTGCTCGAGGCCGCGGTGGCCATCGAGGGCATCGGCGAGCACCTGGCCGAGCAGGCCGGGCCGGGGAAGCGCCCCCGGCGCCAGCCTGACATCTCCGACGAGGCCCAGGAGTTCTTCCCGACCAGCCCGGTCATGGGCATTGCCAATCCCATCTCGCCACCGGTTCGGATCCACGTGGTCGATGGGGTCGACGGCGGATATCGGGAGATCCGGGCTGAGGCCAACTTCGACTACGCATATGAGGGCCCTCCCACCTGCGTGCACGGGGGAGTCATCGCAGCAACGTTCGACGAAGTGCTGGGGGCGGCCAACATGGTGGCCGGCAATCCGGGCATGACCGGTACTCTGACCATTCGCTACCGCAAGCCGACACCCTTGCGGACCGACCTCCGGATCGAAGCCCGTTGCCTCGGTCGCAGTGGCCGGAAGGTACGGACCTGGGCCGGCATCTACCACGGGGACCTGCTGACCGCCGAAGCGGAAGGGCTCTTCATCGAGGTCAATCCCTCCCAGTTCTTGGCCATCGCCGAGGGGAACTCCGAGAGCGCCGATCCTGTGATGCTCGAGGCCATCCGGGCAGAGGCGATCAGAGTAGGAGCGGCATCAGACGTGCAGGGATCGCTCGACAGGGTTGGCCCGGCCTCGGCCTGAGCAGCGGGCCCGTCGGGTCCGACATCCGCCCGCCTTCCTCGTACTCACTTTGGCCGAAGGGCGAGCACGGCCTGCGACGGTCAGATCTTGGACCGGCCCTCCCAGTAGGGATCGCGCAGCTTGCGCTTGTAGAGCTTGCCGTTCGGATCTCTGGGCATGGCGTCGGTGAAGTCGATCGACTTGGGGGTCTTGAATCTGGCCAACCGGGTGGCGCAGTACGCGAGGATCTCCTCGGCCAGCTCGGGGGAAGGCTCGATGCCCTCGGCCGGCTCGATGACCGCTTTGATCTCCTCGCCCCAGTCGTCGTGCGGGATCCCGAAGACGGCCACGTCACCGATCTTGGGGAAGCCGAGTATGACGTTCTCGATCTCGGCGGGGTAGATGTTGGCTCCGCCGGAGATGATCATGTCGATTTTGCGGTCGCGGAGGAACAAGTAGCCGTCTTCGTCGATCACGCCCACATCACCGACCGTGAAGTACTTGCCTATCCGGTTGCTGGCCGTCTTCTTCTCGTCCTTGTGGTACGAGAAATCGCCGGTCTGCATGGACATGTAGACGGTGCCGATGACGTTGGGCTCTTCGACCTTGTTGCCCTCGTCGTCGAAGATGGCGATCTCCGATATCGGCCATGCCTTCCCGACGGTGCCCGGCTTCAGCAACCACTCCTCGGCGGTGACCAGGGTGCCTCCACCCTCGGAGGCTGCGTAGTACTCGTCGATGGCCGTGCCCCACCACTCGATCATCTTGTGCTTGACGTCGACCGGGCAAGGTGCGGCGGCGTGGATCATGTGCCGCAGCGAGGACATGTCGTAGGTGGTGCGGACGTCCTCGGGTAGTGCGAGGAGCCGGTGGAACTGGGTGGGCACCATGTGGGAGGTGGTCACCTGGTACTTCTCGATGAGCTGGAGCATCTCCTCGGGGATCCACTTGTCCATCAGCACCACGGTGTGGCCCAGGTGGGTGGAGGCGCCCGAGAAGCGCATGACCGCGGTGTGGTAGAGCGGCGAGCCCACGATGTGGACATTGTCGTCCTGGGGCTGGATCCCGAACAGGAAGAGGATGCCCGACTGGCCGAGGGCCGCCTGCTCCGGCGAGATCCCGCTCAGCGGCCGGAACACGCCCTTGGGGTTGCCGGTGGTGCCCGAGGTGTAGTTCATGACGTCGCCGATGGTGCGATCCTCCGGATCGGCGGTGGGCTGGTTGTCGCGCATGGTTGCGAAGGAGCCGAAGCCGATGATCTCGCCGACGGCGAAGCACACCGAGGACGGCAGCTCTGCCTCCTCCGCTGCGTCGAGGGCCACGTCGGTGAACCGCTCGTCCGCGATGAAGACCTTGGCCCCGGAGTCCTGGAGGATGTAGGCGACCTCCGGACCGACCAGGTGGTGGTTGATGGGCACCAGGTACCACCCGGCCTGCAGGGCGGCCAGATACAGCTCGAACATCTCGACACAGTTGGGGAGGAGGGTTGCCACCACGTCGCCTGGTTGCAGGTTGAGGTTGCGCAGGCCGTGCACGACCTGGTTGGCCCGCCCCAGCAACTCGCCCGCGGTGTACTCGACGCCGTCGGGCGCCACCAGGGCGAGATGCTCCGGATCCTCATGCGCCAGTGCCCAAAACCCAAGATCGCCCATGTTGTCCTGATACCCCCTACACCGATCGATGCCGGTTGGTCTGCCGGCGGTTGCCGGTCGGTTTGCCGGCTGGTGCCGGATGTTCGGATCGCAGCGGCCTGGTCCTCCGGCCGCACTGCATGCAGCGGTACCGGCCGGCAGTTCCATCGTGGCCCGGGTCCCCGTGCAGGCGGAACAGGGTGGCGCCGACCCGGTGGGGACGCTAGAACAGGTTCTCGTATACGGTCAACCCCCAGCGAGTGCCAGGCCGGCGTGCAGGGCGTCGAGGCTGCAGAGCGTGGGCCCAACCGGCAATCGATACAGAGGAGCAGCGCGCAATGAGTGGATTCCTTCAAGGCAAGGTCGTGGCCATCACCGGCGCCGGTGGGGGCATCGGTCGGGCGGTGGCCCTGGCCGCGGCGACCGAAGGGGCGAAGGTGGTGGTGGCCGACATCGGCGTGTCGATGGCCGGGGAGGACCCCAAGAGCGAGGTCGCCGAGGCGTTGGTCGCGGAGATCGAGGTAGCCGGCGGCGAAGCCGTGGCGGTGGCGGAGAGCGTGACCAGCCTGGCCGGCGGCGAGAAGATCGTCGGGGCCGGTGTGGAGCGATGGGGGAGGATCGACGGCGTGGTGGCGGTTGCCGGCATCCTGCGGGAGCGGATGCTCTTCAACATGTCTGAAGACGAGTGGGATGCGGTCATCGAGACCCACCTCAAGGGGCACTTCACGGTCTTTCGGGCCGCGTCGGCCATCATGCGCAAGCAAGAGGGTGGTGGCTCGCTTGTTGCCTTCACCTCCGGTGCCTTCGCCGGTAGCGTGGCCCAGGCAAACTATGCGGCGGCCAAGGGTGGCATCGTCTCGTTGGTCCGATCGGCGGCCGCCGGGCTCCAGCGCTACGGGATCACGGCCAACGCCATCGCGCCGGTGGCCCGCACCCGCATGTCTGCCAACGTCCCGATGGACCTAGCCGAGATGGGCGATCCCGAAGACGTCGCGCCCCTCGTGGTCTACCTCCTGTCCGATCAGGCCAAGCACGTGACCGGGCAGGTCTACACCTCGGTCGGTCCGAAGATCGCGGTGTGGAACCAGCCGCGGGAGGTGCGGGCCATGTATGTCGAGGGCAGGTGGACTCCCGAGCAGATCGCCGCCCGTTTGGATTCGACCGTCGGACAGGAGCGCATGCCGCTCCTCGACCAGCTGGAGGAGTACCGCAAGGCGGCCGAGGCCAAGGCTGCGGCAGAGAGCACGGCGGGGTCGGAGTCCTAGCGCTCGGAGTCCTAGCGCTCGGAGGTCGGACGGTCGCTCGAACGGCAGGCGCCGACCTCTAGCCTGTGCCGAGGATGCAGAGCTCGTTTCCCTCGGGATCGGCCAGCACCACCCAGTCCTCGCTTCCGAACTGTCCGACCGATGCCCGGGTGCCTCCGAGTGCTTCGAGACGCTCGATCTCATGAACCTGATCGTCAGGACGCAGGTCCAGGTGGAGCCGATTCTTGACGGACTTCGACTCGGGCACGGCAACAAAGAGCAGTGGCCCGACCGCCCGGTGGCCGGGGTGCCGGTCTCCGGGCTCCACCCAGACATCGCCGTCGTCGTCCACCCGGTGCTCCCAGCCGAGCACTGCTGACCAGAAGCGGGCAAGCGACAACGGGTCCACTGCGTCGATGGTGAGCGTTGCGATCCGTAACGCCATGTGCGCCTCCCGGTGCGGTTCGAATCCGAACGGGCTGCCTCCCAGGGTGTCGTGGGGCCTGTTCGTCCAACCCGACCTTGACAACGACATCGTAAACAGCCAGTATTTGAGCAATAGCTCAAAGCGAATGCTCAAATACTGAGATCGGGGAAGGTCGGGCGATGGCGAAATCAGGGACGGTCAGCAAGATCCGCCATCAGGGTGTGGTCGGACCGAGTGACACCCGCCGGGCACTGATCGATGCGGCCACAGAGACGCTGAAGGCTGAAGGATTTGCCGGGGCCAGCGCTCGAGCGATCGCCGGGCGCGCCGGCTGCAATCAAGGACTGGTCTTCTACCATTTCGGCTCCGTGGTCAACCTGTTGCTGGCGGCACTGGACGCGGTGAGCGCGGACCGGCTCGAGCACTACGGCACCGCGGTGAGCGGCGTGGACTCGCCGTCCGAGCTCGTGGAAGTGGCGGCAGCGATCTTCCAAGAGGATCTTGATGCGGGCTATGTGTCGGTCCTCGTCGCGATGATTGCCGGCGCGTCCTCGACCCCGGGGCTCGGCCCCGAGGTGGCCGATCGGATCGCACCCTGGATCCAGTTTGCACAGCAGGCTGTCGAGGTGTCGCTTGTGGACTCGTGGCTCAGCTCGGCGATCCCTTCGCAAGACGTTGCCGTGGCAGTCGTCGCTCTGTACCTGGGCTTGGAGATGCTCACCCACCTCGACGGCGACAGGGCGCCGGCCCTCGCCCTGTTCGAGCACGCCAATCGATTCGCCGCTCTGTTTGCATCGATGACAGGACCGACAACGAAGGACGGGTCTGGGGAGACCGGGCCAGAGGAGGCACGATGACAACGGCATCGGATTCAAGGGCACGTGAATCGACAGGTGGCCACCCCGACGCTGCGTTCATCGCAGGCGATACCGGGGTGGACACGGTGACGGGTGCGTTCAGCTATTCGGGCCGGGCCATAGCGGAGGCACTGGTGGGCTCGGGCCGCCAGGTGCGGACGCTGACCGGCCATCCCGAACGGGGCACCAGCGACTCGCTGATCGACGCGAGGCCCCTCGACTTCGACGACCCGGTGCGGTTGGCGAGTTCGCTGGAGGGCACCACCACCTTGTACAACACGTACTGGGTGCGATTTGCCCACGACCGGACGGATCACGACCGGGCGGTGATCAATTCGCAGACCCTGTTCCGTGCGGCGAAGCGTGCAGGGGTTCAACGGATCGTGCACATCAGCATCACCAACCCGACCATCGACTCGCCATATCCGTATTTTCGTGGGAAGGCCCTTGTCGAGCGCTCGCTGATCGCGACCGAACTGTCGTACGCCGTTCTCCGTCCGGCGATCCTCTTCGGCGGCGAAGGGGTGCTGTTGAACAACATCGCATGGCTCCTGCGGCGGATGCCCGTGTTCGCGGTGGGTGGTCGTGGCGACTACCGGGTGCGGGGCATCCATGTCGAAGATCTGGCCAGGCTCTGCATGGAGAAGGGCAGCGAACGCACCGACAGCGTGGTGGATGCCGTCGGCCCGGAGTCCCCCACGTTCGTGGAATTGGTCCGACTGATCCGTGGCGCGGTCGGGAGCCGGGCCCGCATCGTCCACGTGCCAGCAGCGGTAGTTCCCCCGCTCGCCTGGATGCTCGGTCGTGCGCTGCACGATGTGCTCCTCACGAGGGATGAATTCGGAGCGATGGATTCGGGCCTCGCCGAATCGTCCGGACCGGCAACGGGCGAGACGGCCCTCTCCGTCTGGATGGCCGCGAACTCGGCGGAGCTCGGCCTCCACTATGCGAACGAGCTCGACCGCCACTTCGTGAGGAATCGCTCCATTCCGTGTCCGGATCGAGCGGCTCGAGAATGACCGCCGACCAGTCGCCGTGACCCTGTGACTCGGATGAGCGAGGTGGTCGTGCCCGCAGCGAGCAGGGCGCCCATCTGGCTGCTCTCGGCAGCGGCGATCTGGTCCGCAGGGTTGATCGTCGCCGGCCTGGTGGCGCCCATGTACAGCTCCATGTCCAGCACAAGTGTCACCGGATCGACCGGGACGTTCCAGGCGCGCGCAAGCACATCGGCCACCCTGGTACAGGTGAACGGGATGAGGGTGCTCGTCCCGCTCTGCGCTCCGCTGGTGGTCGTGGCCCTGGTCGGTTTCGCTCTGTGCCTACCTCGCCGCCGCTCGAACAGTTGGCCGGGTGTTGTCGCGTGGGTGCTGGCCGTCGCGCTCGACGGCTTCGCGTTCGTCGGCATGATGACCATCGGCATCCTGGTGCTGCCGGTGGGGATCCTTGTCACCGTGTCGTGCGCTCTCCCCTGATCTCCTGATCTCCGTCGCGGCGCAGCGTCGTCGGTCGTCTCGTGGGCGTCGTCGACCGGGCCCGGGCGCGAGCGCTGGAACGTCGGGGACGCTGTCACATCCGCCTGGGATGATCGCTCCATGACATTGGTGGCCCCGAAGACCTCCGAGTTCTCGGCCCAGCGGGTGGCCGGGCAACCTGGTGATCGCCGTGGTGCGAAGTTGCCGACCGCCCCCACGGGGCCTTCGGGCCGACGCCCTTCTGACGCGAATGCTCGCGTTCTGTCCGAATCCGTTGACGCGATCGCCGACTTCGTCTCGAACTTCGAGCCCGGCCGCTACAGCGGGGAGGACGCCGCCTCTTTGGTAGCCATGTTCACGAGGGCCGAACGGCTCGGTGCCGCAGGCAAGACCTTGGCTGCAGCCCGGGCAGCAGCGGCCAACTGCCATCAGATCAACGGACAGCGATCGGCGGCGCACTGGTTGGCCGGGGTGACCGGGGAGTCGGTGGGTCACGCCGTCGAAGTCCTGGACCTCGGCGAGGCTTTGGAGGCCCACCCAGGCGTAAGTGATGCGTATCGGACCGGCAGACTTCCCCCTCCGGGGTCAAGGCGGTGGCCGGTGCCGTGGCGGTCAACCCGGCCTGTGAGGTCGAACTGCTCAAGGTGGCCGAAGGAGACACCCTCAGGCGCCTGCGGGACCGTTGCCTGAGGGTCAAGGCCGAAGGAAGATCGAAGGCTGACGCGGCCCGGGCATACGAGGCCATCCGGGCGGCCAGGCGCTGCCGGACCTGGACCGATACCGAAGGCGCCTCCCGTCTGGACGCCCGACTCACGCCCGATGCCGGTGCTTCGCTAATGGCCGCTTTGTCGACTGAGTCCTCTCGGATCTTTGAACGGGCGAGGGCCGCCGGCATCCACGAGCCCCGCGACGCCTATGAAGCGGATGCCTCGGTAGCTTTCGTGCCCGGAAGGGGAATCATCGGTCCCAACCGGGGCGCATCGCGATCCGCTCGTCGCGGTGACCGCGTTGGAAACGATGCCGACCGATCTGCCGGTGCTGACCAGTTGTCCGGGGACGACCGGCGGACCGGACCAACTACCGTTCCCCGCCCAGTTCCGTCGGATCCCGAGTGTCGGATCCCCGACGCGAAGGCCACTGTTCACCTACGGGTCGATCTCGCAGCATTGCGCCGGGGGAGTCTCAACGATGGTGAGCGATGTGAGATCCCCGGAGTGGGACCGGTCCCCATCGAGACGGCCCGGGATCTCATGGGCGATGCCATCACGGAACTAGTCATCACCAATGGCGTCGATGTGACCACCATCTGCCACCTCGGACGGTCCATCCCGACCCCGCTGAGGACGGCGCTCGTCGCACGGGACGAGAGCTGTGTCGTGCTCGGCTGCGACGTAGCCACCGGGCTGGAGATCGATCATTGGGCCGTCTCCTCCGGCGATGGGGGACCGGCTTCACTCGAGAAGGTCATCCGTTGCTAATATGACCCCTTATGAGAACCATCAAAGCGGCCGCCATCTACGCCCGCATCTCCTCGGACGCCGAGGGCACCGGGAAGGGCGTCGAGCGCCAGATCGAAGATTGCCGACGACTGGCCGCCGAGCTGGGTTGGCCGATCGCAGAGGAGTACGTCGACAACGACATCTCCGCCTACACGGGCAAGCACCGGCCGAACTACCAACGGATGCTCACCGACATCACGGAAGCCACCATTGATGCCGTCCTCGTCTACAACCTCGACCGCCTGACCCGTCGCCCGGTCGAATTCGAGGAGTTCAATGCGATCCTCAGCGCCGCTGGCGTCACCGACGTCCGCTTCGTCACCGGCGACATGGACTTCGGGACCCAGGACGGCCTATTGATCGGACGCATCCAGGCCGCAGTCGCCTCCAACGCATCGGGCAAGACCAGCGAGCGAATCAAGCGCAAGCTGGACCAGGTCGCCGCCGAAGGTCGACCGCACGGCGGGGCACAGCGACCGTTCGGCTTCGACGCCGACAAGATCACCCATCGACCGGCAGAGGTCGCCATCATCCGACAACTGGCCGATCGATTCGTGGCCGGTGAGAGCCTCCGGTCCTTGGCGGTCTGGCTCAACAATGGGAACATGCCGCCGTCAACGGGCGACCAGTGGCGGACGAACGTCATCCGCCGACTCATCTCTTCGCCTCGATCCGTCGGGCTGCGGGAGCACCGGGGCGAGATCGTCGGGCCTGCCGTCTGGGACCCCATCCTCACGACGGAACAGCGGGACCGGGTGCTTGCCATCTTGGAGGACAAGAAGAATTCAGGCCGGCGTGCCCCTCGTCGCTACCTCCTCTCCGGCCTGCTTCGCTGTGGCCGTTGCGAGGAGCGCCTCTACTCAGCCCCCCGCAAGACCACACGCCGCTATGTCTGCATGGCCGGCCCCGACCATGGCGGCTGCGGTCGCCTGACGGTCGTCGCTGGACCAGTCGAGGAGTTCATCGCCGACGCTGTCCTCTACCGCCTCGACACGCCCGAACTGGCCGAGGCGCTTGCCGGTCGAGCCCGACAGGACGAGGACACCGCTCGTCTGATGGAACGGGTCAGCGCCGACCGAGAGCAGCTCGCCGAGCTGGCTGCCCATTATGCAGAACGGCGGATCCCCATGAACGAGTGGCTGACCGCTCGCACCATCATCGAAGACCGCATGAAGGCGAACGAACGTCGACTGCGGCAAGCCACCAACACCAGCCAGCTGACCGGCGTCATCGGACAAGGCGGCGCTCTACGCACCCAGTGGACGAATCTCAACCTTGACCGCCAATCCGCCATCGTCAAGGCCATCTTGGACCATGCCGTGATCCTGCCCGGCACCCCGGGGGCCACCACGCTTGACCACGACCGGGTGAAGCCCGTCTGGCGCCTGTGAACGGGTGCCGGGGGACCCGACGGTGCTTCCGCCCCGTCCGGGTCCCCCCGGCCCGCCCGTCACCAGGGTCCTCACACGGTCCACCACCCGCACGTCGGTCACCTTGACCGGCACCCCTTGCGCGAGACAGCTCCTCGTCACCCATGCTTCCAGTGCTGAACCGGTCAGCCGTCCCACGACATTGCGACCGCCTGTGGACCCGTCCACTCCGGCGAATCCTCCGATTTCCAGTACGTCGCAGGCGGCCCGCCCATGAGTTCGCAGGCACGCCGATACGCCTCTTCCAACGATGGACCCGGAACGATCACCCTCCGAGGCTGGAATCCTTGAGCGAGGTCGTAGCGGTGCAGCCCCATCGCACGCTTCACGTCGAAGTCCTTGTTCATGTACTTCGCGATGTACCGAGCTGCAACCCGAGCTTCATCGACGGCCGACGAGCCGACCGGCAAGTCCCCGATCAACTTGGCGTACACGAACCCGTGACCGGGCACCTGCTTCCAGACCGTCTCGACGATCGACCGCCGGATGTACTGGGCACAGACGAAGTGGGCGTGCAGTCCGTGATCAGTCTTGTGCCACTCGGGCACCCAGAGATAGGGGAATGGCTTCCCGCCGAGCGCCGTCCGCATTCCACGGAAGAACTCAGCCAGGTCCGACCGCAGGACGAGGGGGTCATGGCACCCCGCTCCTTCATAGGTCACCGTCCAAAACCGGTTGGTCCGGTTCGCAGCGCAGAAGCGACGCACGGTGGTCCGTGCTCGGCTCGCTGCCACTTGCAGGGAGCGCTCCGGGTCCCGACACTCGCCTGGTTCGCCTCGCCTGCCCGCCCAGGTGTCGACGGTGGCCCTGAAGCTACCGGCTCCCTCCCGAGCGTCCGGATAGAGCGTCAGGTTCCAGCCGATCACCGGCCGGTTCAGCATCCCCTCCTGGAGTCCCATGTTCGGGATCGTAGCCGGGATCCGCTCTGGAGTCCAGCATCAGGGATTCCCGCCTTCCTGGGATCCCGCTCTCGGTCAAGTAGGTCACCAGGTCGATCGTGACACCAGGCATTTCGTACTCGTCCGGGTGGATCCCCATGAACTTCCGGAACAGTCCGATGCGGCGATAAATTGCCGATCGGCTCATCCCCAAGCGACGGAGGCCCTCGTAGCCGCCCTCGGTTTGCCAGGTCAGCCAGAACCCGATGAGATCGACTGTCGTCGATGCCCCGAGGTTCTTCGCCAGCCGCTCGCCGACCGGCCCTACGACCTTGTTCACGCCTTTGGCGTAGGCATCCCAGGCCCGTGTGAACCGGCCCTTCGCATTGCCCTTGCCCTCGGGCGTCGCCATGCGATCCGATCGAAAGTCGTCAACCATTGGGCCTCCTAGTCCTGCTTCCAAGACTACCGCCAGCCGTGGCCCGTCGACAACGATTCCGACACACCTTTGGCTACTCAGGAGCCGGTGCGACCGGCTCCATCTCCATTGTGGTGAAGACAGTGTTCGGCCCCGTCAAGGCTTCCCCTCCGGGCGACCTTCGGTCGGCCTTGACTGCGCCGGTCGGTCTTGCGAAGAAGGTGCCCCGCAACGAGTGGGGCACCTTTGGAGTCGGGGCCGATCATCGACAACGCCCACCTTGCACCAACTTGCTACTGCCCGACCGGACAAGGACGGGGCCCAAGCCCCGTCCTTGTCCGGTCACTCCGTCACACGGACCCGCAGACGGACCGGCGTTCAGAAGATGACGGTCAGCGAGCTGTTGCCACCGATGGTGGCCGACGTGATGACGGCGGTCGGTGAGAACAGGTCGGTGAGGAAGGTCCCCGAGGTGCCCGTTCCGGCGTCACCGGAAAGGCACACGATGTCGGTGTACGTACCGACCGTGAGACCTTTCACCTGAGCATTCCCGGTGATGTCGAACCCGACCTCCGTCGCACCGCACACGCCTCCCGGGAGGACTTCAGAGGCCGAACCGTAGGCCAGTACGACCGGGACGTTGTCGACCGTGGTCTTGGGCGGCTTGGCCTGCAAGGCAGCCTGCAGATCGGCCAGACCGGCC
>JADGOE010000045.1 GCA_017883135.1 Acidimicrobiales bacterium | reverse complement strand
CCGGACCGATCATTCGGGACTTTGGTCCCTGGCGGAGCGGGTGAGATATCTGCGACGCTCTGAGGGGGAGGCAAGCAGATGGCACGTGCCCGAGGAAAGACCCAGGGGGATTCCTTCCCCTGGTACCGGTCATACTCGCCGGTAGCGGTGCTGATTGCGGTCGGTCTCTTTGCCGTCGTCTCCTTGGCCCGATTCTTCAGCGACGGTAACGGAGAGGCGATCGACATCCTCTACTCGCTGCCGATCGCCTTGTTGGCCATGTCGTTCGGGCTTCGCGGGGGATTGGTGGGTGCGGCCATCGGTTTCACCCTGTTCGCGATCATCGAACTGGTGGACGGCGTGGGAGATATCGACGCCACTGGCTGGATCGCACGTGCAGCGGGGTTGCTGTTGCTCGGCGTGCTCCTCGGGCGATCCACCGACCAGATCGAGGCGGGCCAGCGGCGCACCATGGCCGAACAGGACCGGAGACGGCAGCTACAGGAAACCTCTCATCGCCAGGCGGAGGCACTCGAGATCAGCGATTCCATCCTGCAGCACCTGGCGGCAGCCAAGTGGATGGTGGAGGCAGGCAGGGACCAAGAGGCGATCGAACTCCTGACCTCGACTTTGGCAACAGGTCAGCGCATGGTGGCCGGCCTGCTCCCGGTGAGTCCCAGGGGCTTCGAGGCCGAAGCAGTCGAGGACATCCCCTCGACCCGGACCTGACGCTCTCGACCCCGAAGGGGATGACCGGTGGGTGCAGTGGGTCCACATGGCAAAGCGCCGACCCGTGGACCGACAGGTGAACGCCGCGGGTCCTAACATGTCGGCAGACAGAGGCGGGGCCGGAGGGCCCGGGGGAGGTCCACCGTGAGCACCGGGCTCGAATTCACCGAGGCGATGGTCGGCACGTGGCGGAAGCCGGGCGACACCGGCGACCGCCTGTTTCGCTTCGACGCCCGGGTGGAGACGCCTACCCTGCTGTCGCCGTTCGGCACCGTCGTCGGCGACCTGACCGGAACGCTTATCGCCGAAGGACTTGCTTCAGGTACGCCGATCATGGGCACTCTCGAAGTCTCCCCCCTCCGCAACCGACGACTCCACTACTCGTTCACCACGGTGGCTGACGATGGGCACCGCTACCGCTTCGACGGTTGGAAGACGATCCGAGGAGTGCACCTCCTGCGGGCGTGGACCACGCTACCGGGCACCCTCTACGACGAAGACGGCGACGTGGTGGGAACGGCCATCACGCGATTCCCATATCGGACCACGCCTTCGTTCATCGCCGGCTTCCGGTTGCGGCACGATGACACCGGCCTCGAGGATCGGCGCTGGGCAGGCAGGCCCGGGCGGATCGAGGTCTGGTACGACACACTCACCGATCCGCGTACCGGAACCGGGCTGTGGCTGCACCACGAGTTGTGCGCCCCGAGCGACGGCAGCGCACCGAGCGGCTACGGCTGGTTGGCCCTGTTCCCCCCCGACGGCTCCCCCGAGTTGGTCCGGTTCGGTCCCGCTCCCCTCGACCAGGGACAGTGGTTCGCCACGGGCGACGTCGTGGCCGAACCCGGACACCGGTCGGGCAATGTCGAAGGCGCGACCTGGAAGCTGACCTACAAGGACGATCGCCCACCCCTCTACACGTTCCCGCACGCAGCGTGGCGGCACGAACTGCTCCCCTCGGCCCAGATCGTGCCGGCGCCGACGGCAGCCTTCCGGGGCACGGTGACAGTGGGCGGGCGAGTTCTGGAGTTGGAAGCGGCACCAGGTGCCGCGGCCCGCATCTACGGGCACGGCAACGCCGAGCGCTGGGGTTGGCTCCACGCCGACCTGGGCGACGGCGATGTGCTCGAGGTGGTTGCCGCCGTGTCGCGCCGTCCCGGTCTGCGTCGGCTGCCCCCTCTTCCGTTCGTGCGTCTTCGCCTCGACACCGTCGATCAGCCGCGCTTCGGGCTGCTCGCCGCCCTCGGTGGCTCGGCCCACCTCGGGCTCCCCGACTGGGACGTCACCGTCCGTTTCGGCAGCCGCCGCCTCCGTGTGCGCGTCTCCCAGCCCGCTGACCGCTGCGTGGCAGTCGAGTACCACGACCCCGACGGCTCGCCGGCGATCTGCACGAACAGCGAACGAGCAGACGCCGACATCGTCCTCGAGCACCGGGCTGCGGGTGGCTGGGTCGTCGAGCGTCACTGGACGCTCGCAGGCACGGCCCACGCGGAGATCGGGACCAGACCGTGAACGGACGCTGACCAGCGGAGATCGGCGTCCGGCGCGGAGACGACTCACCCCCGGTAGGAGAGACATGGCAATCGACAGCAACCACGCTCCGATGTGTTCCGGAGCACTGAGCGTGTACGAGCAGCGGGTGCTCGGCGCACTGTGCGACGCTCTTCTGCCCAAAGGAAGTGCCGTTCTACCGGGTGCGGCTGCACTGGGCATCGCCGGGGACATCGAGGCCCTCCTCGGGCGCCTGCACGGCCAACCCCGCTGGCTGGTGAGGGCGATGCTGCTCGGCTTCGACGCGACCGCGTTGCTGGGGCGACCCCCCGAGCTGTTCCACCGACTGGACTTGCAGCGTCGGCGCCGGTGGGTGGAGGACAGCCGAACCTCCCGCCTCCGGCCGCGACGCGAGGCCCTGGGTGGGCTCGAAGCTCTGGTGCAGCTCGCGTACGCCTCGCATCCACGAGTTTCAGCGCTCATCGGCTATGACGGCCGTCCGCTGGTCCCGCTGGGCCCGGCAGGTCCACCTCGACCGGTCGACCTGCCGGTCATCAGGTACCCCGACGTGACCGACGCGAAGATCGTCGCCGATGTGGTCGTGGTGGGCTCCGGAGCGGGTGGAGCCGTCGCCGCCGAGACGTTCGCCCGCGCCGGGCTCGACGTGGTGGTGCTCGAGGAGGGCCCTCCCGTCCAGCGCGACGACGTCGTGGGATCGCGACCCGTCGACCGGCTCTTCGAGTTCTACCGCGACGGGGGCCTGACGTTCACCCTCGGGAACCCCGTCATATCCCTTCCGATGGGCCGTGCGGTCGGAGGGACGACGGTCGTCAACTCGGGGACCTGCTTCCGAACGCCGGAGGCGGTGCTGGCATCGTGGGCGGCATCGGGAATCACCGGGGTGGACCCCGAAGGGATGGAGCCCTGGTTCGAGTCGGTCGAGAGCGTGCTCGGCGTCCAGCCCGTGCCTGAGGAGGTGCTCGGCACCAACGGCCAGATCATGCGCCGGGGGGCCGAACAGCTCGGGCTCTCTGGTGGCCCGATCCGCCGGAACATCAGGGGATGCCATGGTCACGGCGTGTGCGCATTCGTCTGCCCGGTCGATGCCAAGCAGGCCATGCACGTGAGCTACCTGCCGCGCGCGGCTGCCGCTGGTGCGAGGGTCTTCTCGGGGACCAGGGTCCGCAGGGTCCGCCTCCGAGCCGGGCGTGCTGCCGGTGTCATCGCAGACGTGCTCGATCCCCTCTCTGGCCGCAAGCGCGGCACGCTGCAGGTGGATGCGCGAGCCACCGTGCTCGCCGCAGGTGCGGTCTTCACCCCGGCCCTGCTTGCTCGGCAACACCTGGCAGGCTCCTCGCGCCAGCTCGGGCGCAACCTGGTCATTCACCCCGGGGCCGGCACCACAGCCCGGTTCGACGAACCCCTCGAAGCATGGCGAGGGACGATGCAGAGCTACTACGTAGACGAGAAGCTCGCCGACGGCGTGCTACTCGAAGCGACTTTCCCCCCGCCGGGTCTCGGCTACTCGGCAGGGTCGCTGCCCGGTTGGGGGAGCGACACGTCGCTCTTCGCCCTCTACCCTCACATGGCTGCCTGCGGTTCGATCGTCGGCGATGCCGGAGTGGGACGGGTTGGCCCGCTGGGGAGGCACGGGGTCTCCATCCGCTACAACCTCACCCGTCAGGATGCAACGAAGGTCCTCGAGGGAATCGCCATGGCTGCCGAGATCTTCTTCGCCGCGGGTGCAGTCGAGGTCTACCCGATGCTGCCGGGGCTCGACTCCATCCGCTCCGCTTCCGAGGTCCGCCATGTGCGCGAGGGTCGTTGGCGGCCCTCGGACCTTCACCTGTCCGCCTACCATCCGATGGGCACCGCACGGATGGGTGCCGACCCCTCGAACTCGGTGGTCGACCCCTTCGGAAGCGTGTGGGATGTGCCGGACCTCTTCGTGTTCGATGCCTCGGTGCTGCCCTCCTCATCGCACGTGAACCCACAGATCACGATCATGGCGCTCGTGGCGCGCATGGCGGCCCGCCTGGCCGACAGCCTCACGTGACCGGTCCGGACCGCAGCAGGCCTGCCAGCGACGGCCCGCTTCGCGACGCCCTCGTAGTGGTGAACCCGGCTGCGGGCGGCTCCCCCATGGCGCTTGCCGGAGCTGTCACCGAGCAACTCGAGCGCGAGGGCCTCGACGTGAGGCGCCTCACCACGGCAGCCCGGGGTGAGGCGGTCACCGCCGTCTCCCGGGAGGTCGCGAATAGTTCGCGTGCCGGGCGGGAACTTGGCCTGGTGCTGGCGGTGGGCGGGGACGGGACGGTACGCGAGGTGGCCGAAGGGATGGCCCGCGGGACCGGAAGTTGGCCCGGTGAGATAGGTGGCCCCGAGCGCAACGGCCAGCGGGAGCCGGCACTGTTCGTCGTACCGGCAGGCACCGGGAACTCGTTCTACCGGGCGCTGTTCGCAGATGCGCCGGTGGAGGAGGTACTCGGGATGGTGCTCGACCCGGAGCATCCCGCAGTGCGGCTGCGCCGGCTGGACCTCGGACGCCTGGTGGAGCTCGACCAGGCCGTCGTCCTGGGTGCGAGCGCCGGTTTTCTGGCCAGCGTGCTCGACGCGGCGCTGCACATGTCCGAGGTCCGCGGCCGACGGCGTTACGAGGAGGCTGCAGCCGACCTGATCGCTCGGCCCGAGTGCCTGGGCACCGATGCGAGCGTGCTGGTCGACGGCCGACTTCTGGTCAGCGGGCGCCTCCTGATGGTGGCCCTCGGCGGTGCGCGTCACCGCGGTGGCGCGTTCGAATTCCTGCCGGAATCGCTGCTCGACGATGGCCTCTTCGACGTCTGTGCGATCGAGATGCCCTCGCCGGACCGGCTCGGTCAGCTCGCCGTGGCCGTCGTGAACGGGCACCATCGGGAAGAACCGGAAGTGACCTGCGCGAGGGGGCGCTCCGTGGTCATCGAGGCCATCGGTGCCGAAGGCGTCCCGATCGAGTACGACGGGGACCTGATGGCTGGGGCACTTGCGCCGGGTAGGTCGGTCTCCTTCGAAATCGTCGGCGGGGCGCTGGCGGTGTGGGCGGGCGATCCGCCGCCCGCCGGTTGAGCCGGCGAGGTCGTCCGGCGAAGATGCACCACCTCCGGAATCCCGTTCGAACACGAATCGGACCGGCCGGGATCTCGCAGACCCCGTTGTGCTCAATCCGTCGTGAGGGCCGAAGCCAGCGCCCCGGCCAGCTCGTCTGCCCGGAGGTCCTCCAGATGTTCGAGCACGTCGGCCACCGCGCCGCTCCCACCGGTGGCGAGGAACTTGGCGCGTGCCAGGGCGGGATGGTCACGTCGTGTGGAAGGCCCCGACGCTCCACGGGGCGTCGCGACGCGGCGGCCCAACGTTCGACCGCCGACAAGGCGGACTTCCAGCGCCGCCCCGATCTCCTTCGAAGCTGTCTCGAAGGAGGCGCCCGCAGGACCGGCTACCTCCAGAAGTACTGCCGCATCGACCTCGCCGCTGAGGCGGGCCAGCCAGGCGGACGCACGCGGGCCGGCCTGGCGGAGCGCTTCGCCCAGCGGGGCTGTGGCCAGCACGGCTCGCCGTGTGAGTTCGGGATCGTGTTCGAGCCGTACCCGCCCGGCCAGCTCCCACACCACGTGATCATCGAGGCGGGGCGGGGCCAGGTCTGCAGGGGTGAAGGCGCCGGTGAGCAGGGCAACGGCGACGGGGTACGGCACGGAGAACTGGAGCGCACTGGGCGAGGACGCAGGGCCATCGGTGTAGCTGCGGCTGCGGAGATCCATGCCGAGTGTGAACAAGGAGCAGCTCACCACTACCTCCTCGACCGCATCGGCAACCGACCCGATCGAAGCGTGGTCACCGGGTGGGCGGTCATGGGGATCGGAGCGGTGGGGGTTCTCACCGGGGCTGTCGAGCAGCGCTGCCTCGATGTCACCATGGAGCTGGACGGCGGCGTCGAGGGCGCTGTCGAGGTACGCACAGGCAGGGTAGAGCTTGACCGACAGGGTCTCGGTGTGCCAACGCGAGCCGAGGGACTCCACCACGGCATCAGGGAGAGGCACATCCGCGAAGGTGGCGAGCAGGCCTTCGGGGTGCTCCAGTATGTCGGCGGCCCCGGTGATACCCGCTGCGGCGGCGTCGCAGGCGTCCAGGGCAGCGCGGATCCCCACAGCTGCGGTCAGCGCCTTGCTGTCGCCCCCGAAGAACGCAGGGGCCAGCGAGTGCGGGGGCAGGGAACAAGCAAGGGCCAGTGCCGAAGCGGTATCTCCGGGAGATGCCCCCTCGGCACGCATGCGCGAAACGGCAGCCCCTACCAGGTGCCCATAGGCAGCCGTCTGCCCGCGGAACGATCCGAGCGTTGCGCCCGCCACCACCCGGGAAGCGCACTCGTTCCCAGCCATCACCGCTTCGAGGAAGCGCCTTCCGTCGAGGCCGAGGGGACCTGCATAGGCAATCGGCACGCCGACCGTCGAGTGCGACACATGGCCCGCGTACAGCGTGTCGTCGTAGTCGAGTGCCAGCGTGAGCGTCCCGAGACAGAAGGCTGCCGCCTTGGGGTCCGCCTGGAGCGGGCCCCCGAAGGCCTGCACCAGTCGGCGGCCGAGAGGATGCCCGAGGGTGGCGCGGGCCGCGGCAAGTTGGGAGAGCACTTGGCTCCGGGCAAAGGAACGCACCCGTTCGGGGACATCCTCGAGCTGCATCCCTGTTGCAAACGCACCCAGGCGCTCGGCAAGAGTCATCGCAGAGCCATCGTAGGGCAGCCCGGTCGGGTTCGATCAGCATGGTCCGCGATCGGTGGAGCCGGATTGAACTCCGTCTCCGCAAAGGCATTAGGTTGGCCCCGCATGCTTGATCCGGGTACCGAACGAACTGCCCGGAGCATCGGTGCTCGGCGACCGGTCGTGGATCCTCGTTGGCTCCGGTTGCTCTCGCTGGTGACGCTGGTCACGACCTACTGCCTACTCGTGCTCGGGAGCACCGTACGGGTGACCGACTCGGGAATGGGCTGCCCCGGTTGGCCACTGTGCTCCGGAAAGGTCGGACCGATCGACCAATTCCGTCCGTTGATGGAGCAGTCCCACCGCTACCTGGCGACGCTGGTGACCATCTTGATCCTCGCGCTCGCCGTGCTCGCGTGGCGGACCGGTCCGGCAGCTCGGCGCGTACGGGGACCGGCGCTGGCCTCCGTAGGGGTGATCGCGGTGCAGATCGTGCTCGGTGCCATCACCGTGGTCACCAGCAATGCGCCGGTCACCGTCGCACTGCACCTTGCTGTTGCGCTGCTGTTCCTCGGGATCGTCACGGTCACCGCGGTCGCGTCCTTCGTGGCGCCGGAGGAACCGTGGCCGCTGCCGCGCCGAGCGGGTCGCCTCGCCTGGATGACGCTCGCTGCTCTGTTCTTCGTGCTCATTTCGGGCTCACTGGTGGTCGATGGGGGGGCGCAGTCGGCGTGCAAGTCGTTGCCGGCGTGCTTCGGAAGCCGGGCATCCGGGGGACTCATCGCGCTCCAACTCGCCCATCGCTCGATGGTCCTGATCGGTGGGACGCTCGTCGTCGTCTATCTCATCACCCTCCTTCGCAGGGGCACGATCCTTCGCTCGCCGCGGCTCCTCGCGCTGAGCGGACTGGTGCTGGTCACGGCGCAGGCTGTCGTCGGCGCGTTCAACGCGCTACTCGGTGCGCCGGAGGCTCTGGCGGACCTGCATCTCGCGTTGGCCTCGGCACTGTGGGCCGTCGTGGTCGCCGTCGTCGCTCTGTCGGCACGGGGTACTCGAGTCGACGCTGCTCTCGTCGAATAGCGCGGCCCGGCGAGGACCGATCGGCCCGCCACCTGTGGCGAGGGCCGCTCAGGGGAACTGGCCAAACCCCTCCACCGGCGGACCGCGACCACCCCAGCTGCACCTGGGCCGACGGCCCGTTCGACCTCAAGGCAAAGTGGAAAGGTGCCGATGAATTAACCGTAGGCATGGGGACAGATCAATTGCCCTCCACGCCTCCAATCCATTGGCAGCAAGCGGAGGGGATTGGAAATGGCCAATCGGCACTCTGAGCGAGGTAGTGGTTCAGCGCGGAGCATCGGTGGCCCGGCCCGGTCGGTCCACGCACCGGAACGCGTCTTCCGGCGCAGGCCCGCTCGCTTGGTCGCCCTTGGCGTCGTCGTATTGGTTGCATGCGCGACGTCGTTCGCCGTCTCTCCCCTGTCAGGTGCAACGGCCGCCGCTGCCGTAGGAGTTCTCCCAGCCGGAATTCGCACCGCTCCCATGATCAGCACGTCGGTCGGCGCACTGCCCCTGGTCGGGCCGGGTCTGGTCAGCGCTGTCAGCTCCCGCAACTGGGGTGGGTACGCGGTGTCCGGTGGGGTCGGGCAGTTCCAGTCCGCCCAGACTTCGTTCGTCGTACCTGTAGTGATCTGCTCGGCGGGGGAGAACTCCGCCAGCAGCTTCTGGGCCGGCATCGACGGGTGGGGGGCGCCGACGGTCGAGCAAGCCGGGGTGCTCGACATGTGCGTGAACGGAGCACCGATCTATCTGGCTTGGTATGAGGCGTATCCCCAAGCCGCCGTCGTGTTCGACGCCGTGGTGGTCCACCCGGGTGACTCCGTCGTGTCGTCCGTCACCTATCGGAGTGGTACTTCCTACAGGCTACGCGTCGCCGATTCGACGAGTGGCAAGAGCGAAGCCGCTGTTGTCTCGGCAACAGGTGCAACCAACTCCTCAGCCGAGTGCATCGCCGAGGACCCCTCTGCCAGCGGCGGCGCTCAGCTTCCCTATGCGAACTACGGCAGCGTGCAGTTCACCAGCTGCACGGTCAACGGCGCTCCTATCGGGTTGCTGTCGCCGACCCCCATCACCACGACGACGGCACAGGGCGCGACTGTGGCGTCCGTGAGCGGTCTGGGAGGCGGCACGTCCTTCACCGTGACGAGGGTGTTCCCGGCCTCGACCCCACCGGCTCCGCCTCCTTCGCCGCCCCTTCCCCTTCCCCTCCCGTCGCCGTCCCGAACGGCGGTCAGTATGGCTTCGACTCCAACAGGTGACGGATACTGGGTCGCCTACACCTCCGGCGAGGTCTCACCCCACGGAGCTGCGGCGAACTACGGCTCGATGGCCGGGGTTCCGCTCAACTCGCCCATCACCCACATCGTGGCCACTGCGGATGGCAGGGGCTACTGGTTGGTCGGTGGCGACGGCGGCACGTTCGCCTTCGGCGACGCAGCCTTCTACGGATCGATGGGCGGCAGGCACATCAATGCCCCCGTGGCGGACATCGCGCCCACGCCAGACGGTGGGGGCTACTGGTTGGTCGCGTTGGACGGCGGCGTCTTCTCCTTCGGTGACGCCCGCTTCCATGGGTCGATGGGTGGGCACCACCTGAAAGGACTGGTGGTGGGGATCAGCGCCGACGAGCAGACCGGTGGGTACTGGGAGGTGGCAGCCGATGGAGGGGTCTTCAGCTTCCATGCCCCCTTCTACGGGTCGACCGGCGCCATGATGCTCACCGGGACCATCGTTGCGATGGCCCCCGCAGCCAAGGGCACCGGCTACTGGTTCGCCGCCAGCGACGGTGGCGTCTTCGCCTTCAACGCCCCGTTCCAGGGCTCGATGGGTGGCCAGACGCTCTCCGCCCCCGTTGTCGGCATGGCCGCCGACTCTTCGACCAACGGCTACTGGTTGGTCGGGACAGACGGGGCCGTCTATAGCTTCGGCGCCCCATTCTACGGAGCGGGCTGAGCTGGTCGCAGGCCCGGCGGCCCCAGGTTCTCGGCATCGACCTGGGGATTTCCGGGCGCTTGCCAGTATCCGCGCACCTCGGGAGATCTTTCGAATTTCTTCTAAAGGTGGGGCCGGCACCTGCCGATAAGGCCCTGACAGACCTGGGCAACAGCCGGCCGGACAGCAGCCGGTTCGGGCCGCCCAGGCTCAGGGCTTGCCGCCCACCGCCGTCCGAGGGCTCCCATCGGATGCAGTGGGCCGGGCACCCTCCGTCGGCGGGCTGCCACGGAAGGGCGGTGCGAGCCCGGCCAGCGCACGCCAACCGAGGATCTCGATCCCGACGAACACCAGTGCGACCAGCACGAAGGTGGAGGCCGTGCCTTGGCCTGACGCCATGCGGAGCGCCATTCCCACAGCGACACAGGCCAGCCAGACGACGATGCCGGTCGGCACGATGGCCACCGGTCGGCGCCACGCGCGCACCACGACCCAACCCACCGCGGCGCCGGCCAGGAACGGCCACGATGTCCGCGCCACCCCCGCAGCGGTCAGGCCCTCCGTATGCGACGACCGACCGATGCCCACGAAGACCAGGACGCAGACCGCGTTGAGGGTCCCGGCAACGGCGCGCTGCATGCGGACCGCGCGAGCGGGGCCTTGGCGGTGCAGGCGGTGCTGGTCGGCCACCACCTACCGGGCGTGCAGGGCCGGATGGTACTTGGCCAGCATCGGGACAAGCACGCTTCGGGGCGAGACCCAACCGGCGGCGGCGGAGATCCGATTGGCCACCCCGGGGATGACCACTGCCCGGTTGGCGTCCAACCCGTCTACCGCGGCATTGGCCACTTCCCCCACCGGGACCCACATGAATCGGGGCATCGCTTCGGAGGCCTGGGCATCGGAGATCCCCGCGGCCGCCGCAAACCCGGTCTCCACCGGTCCTGGGCACAGGGCTGTCACCGTCACGCCGCTCGGCCGCAGCTCTCCACGTATGGCGTGGCTGTACGAGAGCACGAACGCCTTGCTGGCTGCGTAGCCGGCCTGCCCGGGTAGCGGCTGGAAGGCCGCCGTCGATGCCACATTGAGGACGGCCCCGCTCCGGCGCTCGACCATCCCGGGCAAGAAGAGCGAGCACAGGTGCACCACCGCTTCGACGTTGGTGCGGACCATGGCCAGCTCGCGGGCCGGGTCCGATCGGGAAGCCGGGCCGAACGTGGACAGCCCGGCGTTGTTCACCAGCACGTTGACCTTCAGCCCCCGGTCCTCGAGCTCGGTGGCGATCGCGGTGCGTGACGTCTCATCGGTGAGGTCGGCCACGATGACCTCGGCCCGGACCCCGTGCATCGATGCCAGTTCGTCGGCCAGTGTCCGGAGCTTGGCCTCGCTGCGCGCTACCAGGGTCACTCCCAGCCCTCGTCCTGCCAGCAGTCGGGCGATCTCCTCCCCGATTCCAGAAGAAGCTCCGGTCACCAGGCAGGTGCGGTCGGGGGCAGGGGCAGGAAGCGTCATGCCCAGAGGGTAGGCGAGGCATCGGGCCCACGCCCACGCCCGCCGTCACCGGGCGACTTGATCACCGCCTGCTTCGCCTCCGGCCTCCTGGGAGGTGGCGTAGACGGCACGGGCCCGGTAGCGGAGCGGCCGCTCCTCCAGCTCTTCGAGGTAGTGGGCCACCCAGCCGGCCACCCGTGCCACCGTAAACAGGGTCTGCCCGGCGTCCGGTGCCATTCCTGTGGCCCAGGCCAGGGCGGCCAGGCCGAGGTCGACATTGGGCGCCGGGATGGTGTGCTGTTCTGCGAGCTCGAGAAGCGACCGGACCAGCTGGGCGTCCTCGGGCCGAGCCAGTCCGTCGAAGTGGCCGAGGAGCACCGGCCAGCGCGGATCCCCGTGCTCATAGGCGATGTGGCCGAACCCCGGCAGTGACCCCCGCCACCGGAGCGTTTCGTTCAGGGCCAGCTCGACCCCCAGCCGTCGGGCGTCGACCAGCAAGGTGTGGACCAATTGGCTGGCTCCGCCGTGCAGTGGTCCGGCGATGGTACCCAGACCGGCGAGCACGGCGCCGTAGGGGTCGGCACGCGTCGATGCAGCCACCCTCACCGCCATGGTCGAAGTGGCCAGCTCGTGGTCGGCCATCAGCACCAGGGCTGCATTGACCGCTCGGGTGAGGTCCTGGGACGGAGCGGGGCTCAGCTTGGCCGCCAGACGCTCGGCGATCGACCCGGCGCGCTCTGTGCCGTCCGCCAGGACCAGGCCGGCCGGTGGGGGTCGGCCGAATCGGTCCACCGATGACGCCGCATCGGCCATCCGCCCGGTGGGCCCCGCCAGCACCTCCACCATCGTTGCCACCAGGCGGCGGGCCAACCTCACCACCGCCTCCGGCCGGAGGTCGGACCGCAGCGGATCGAGCGCCCCGGCCATCACCACCGCCCATCGCATCCGGTCGGACGAACCGAACCCGGGTGGATCCCCCACGACCGAAGGGAGCCAGGGCAGAGCGGAGGGTCCGTCGTCGGCCACGCCCCACAAGAGGCCGGCCACGTCTTCGAACGGGCACTCGATGGCCAGGTCGGTGGCCCGCCGCCCCCGAAAGAGGGGGCCGTCGTCGGCCAGCTGGGTGATGCTCGTGGTGATGGTGGCGATGCGGCTCTCCACGGACTTTCCCTGGCGGGAACGGCGGGCCAACCGCTCCACCTCGTCCAGGTCGAACAAGCTCCGACGCCCACCGGGGGCCGGATGGGACACGAGGAGCCCACGGCTCACGTACGCGTAGAGGGTGGTCACCTTGACGCCGAGCCGGCGTGCCGCCTCGTCGCTCCGCAGCATCCTGTCCATCGGCCAATGGTAGCAATATTGACTTGATCAACATTTACAACTGCTCCTCGTGCCTCCACACTGGTGGAACGGGACGGGCACGGTGCCGACCAGCGGCAACCGACCGCCCTATCCGAGGAGAGAGACCCATGGCTACCGCCGTCCAGCAACTCATGTCGTCACCACCGGTGACCTGCGATGCCGAGGTCTCGCTGGCCGAGGCCACCGTCCTCATGCACAGCCGGCGGATCGGTTCCGTGATCGTCACCGACGGTCGGGCCGTCGCCGGAATCCTCACCGAGCGCGACCTGCTGCGCGCCACAGCCGGTCGGGCCGTCGCCGGAATCCTCACCGAGCGCGACCTGCTGCGCGCCACAGCCGGTCGGGCCGATCCCCTCGCCGAGTCCGTCCGCAATTGGATGACGCCCGACCCTGACGTCCTCGGCCCCGACGACGAGGTCGGCGCAGCGTAGTCAGGCCTGACCCACCACGACTACCGCCATCTGCCTGTCGTCGACGACGGGGACCTGGTCGGCGTGGTGTCCCTCCGCGATCTGCTCGCCGTGGCCCAGATCCGACCGGCGGACGGCACCGGTGAGGAGCTCCCTCGCGGGCTCGAAGGCGTGGTCGTCGCCGAGACGTCGGTCGGCGATGTGCGGGGGCTCGAAGGCTTCTACCACTACCGCCAGTACTCCGCCGTTGATCTGGCGGCTCGCCGATCGTTCGAAGACGTGTGGCATCTGCTCTTCGACGGTGAGCTCCCCGACCGGACCGAGTCCGCCCGGTTCGTACGCGAAGTGGCCGGCATGCGGGCACTCCCCCCGGGGGTCGCCGATCTCCTGCCGGCACTGGCTTCGATGGGTGGTCCGCTCGACGCCCTGCGCACGGGCATCTCGATGCTGGGTGCAGAGCTGGGGTGGCAGCCGAGCATCGACATCGATGACGCTGAGCTCCGGACCCAGGCCTTGCGCCTGTGCTCGGTGGTGCCGACCCTGCTCGCTGCCATCTTCCGCCTCCGAAACGGACAGGATCCGGTCCCTCCGCGCCCAGACCTCTCGCACGCCGCCAACTACCTGTGGATGCTGTCGGGGCAAGAGGCTCCTGCTGCGCACGTGCGGGCCATCGAGCAGTACCTGGTGCTGACCATCGACCACGGGTTCAACGCCTCCACGTTCGCGGCCCGCGTCATCGCCTCCACCGGCGCTGATCTGGCCGCAGCCATCGGCGGGGCGGTCGGCGCACTATCGGGACCGCTGCACGGAGGTGCCCCGAGCCGTGCACTCGACATGCTGGACAGCATCGGTACGCCGGATCGGGCCGACCAGTGGATCCGCGACGCGGTGAAACGAGGCGACCGGATCATGGGTTTCGGGCATCGCGTCTACAAGATGGACGACCCCCGCTCGCTCTTCCTGCGAGGCGTGGCCCGGCCACTCGGTGGCTCCCTCCCCGACTTCGCCGAGCAGGTCGAGCGGACCATCGTCGATGTTCTGGCCGAGCTGAAGCCCGGACGGCAGCTCTACACCAACGTCGAATTCTTCGCCGGGGTGGTCATGGACACCTGCGGAATCTCCCGCGAGATGTTCACCCCGACCTTCGCCTCAGGCCGCACCGTCGGCTGGTCCACCCACGTGATGGAACAGGTCAGGGAGAACCGGCTGATCAGACCGGCCGCCCGCTACGTCGGTCCCGCCGCACCCCAGCCGGTGCCGGCGACCTGAAGCCTGGAGCCAGCACCGGGCGGGTGGTGGGGGGGGCTACCTACCGCCGGCCCCGGCCGTCTGGCACCGGGCCCTGCAACGCGACAGGGTGCTCCTCAACCCACTGGAGGTGGAGCTCACGCCGGGCGAATCTCCACCCGGACGGCGTGCGCCGGTACTCGTCGACATACCCGATGAACCAGACCACGTCGGTGCCGGAGCCACCCCCTCCGGCTGCGTCGTCAGCGCCGTCCGGTGCCGTCACATGATGGGCCACACACCGGACCGCTCCGGTGGCCACGTCCCCGTCGAGTGCGAACCGGTGGTCGGAGACCTGATGGAAGGTGCGTGCGTAGCGCCGCAGGCCGCCCGGTACCCGGCGGAGCGCCTCGTGGCCGGCGCGAGTGATCGTCGGGCGCAGGTCCCCAGTGAGGTCCGGCACCACCAGTTCGCCGTCAGAGACGAAGAGATCCGCCAGCCGATCGCCATCGAGGTCATCCACCGCCGATGCATAGGCGGTCGACAACAAGCGCAGCGCATCCTCGTCCACCTGTCGATCGGCCCGGCGCCTAGCAGTATCGGTCACGAGGGGTCGGCTCCTGGCACGCCGATCGAATCACCGCCCGGACGCAGGCCGAACCGCTCGGCGAACGCCGACATCTCATCGTGCACCCGGTCGAGGTCATCGCTCATCGAGGTGGACACGACCATCCGGGCTGCACCCACCGACTCGGCGTCGGCCACCTCTCGCTCGGTGGTGGTCGGCAGGTAGCCGGAAAGCGAGAGCTCGATGGCGTCCGGATCGCGGCCCGCACCTTCTGCCGATTCACGCAGCTGGGCCAGCCGGACGCCCAGGTCCTCCGGAGCGAGCCCGAGGGGCTGGAACCCGTCGCCGACACGGCCGGCCCGGCGGGCCGCGGCCTCGCTGTGGCCCCCGATGTGGATGGGGACGCCGCCGGCCCGCACCGGTTTGGGAAACGAATGCGCGTGGTGGAACGAGAAGAACTCGCCCTCGAAATCGGCACCGGCCGGCCCGGCATCGGCCCACAGCGCCCGCATCGCCGCGATGGTCTCGTCGGTCCGCCGACCACGGGTGCGTGGATCGGCTCCTGTGGCCCGCAACTCCTCGTCCATCCACCCGACCCCCACGCACATCCGGACCCTGCCTCGGGACAACACGTCGACCGTGGCAATCCGCTTGGCCAGGACCACCGCATGGTGGTTGGGCAGCACGAGTACGCCGGTGGCCAAGGTGATCCGGTCGGTCACACCTGCCAGAAATGCCATGAGATCGAGGGGGTCGGGGATCGGGCAGTCGTCAGGCAGCGGCATCTTCCCCGAGGAGGAGTAGGGATAGGTGCTCTGGTAGTCCGACACCACCACCGCATGCTCCACCACCACGATCGACTCGAATCCACACGCTTCGGCATGGCGGGCGAACGGGATCATCCAGGCTGGGTCGGCGGTGACCCCGGTGCGGACGGGGGGGATGATTCCGAACCTCATGACATGCTCACTTTCGTCCACGGCGGGCCTGACCCGGACACTCTGCCACTGCCCCGGGGTTGTGGCATCGCCGAGCGTACGCTTGACCTCCGCCCGGTGCCACCACCGGCGATCCGGACCCGAGCCACGAACGGGCCGGTGGGTCGGTAGCCTGGGGCGGACCGGCCCGCACCCCGGTGGATGGATCCGAACAGCACCAGCCTGACGGGTCACGGCGGCCGGGTTGTGAACGATCCATGACCAACCGCGACGAACAGATCCCTGCAGAGCCGGCCGAATCCGTGCCGAGCGATCGGTCCGGCCGGTTCACCAGGCGTCGGTTCATCGGATGGGCCTCAGCCGGTGGCGTGGTGACCGTCGCAGCCGCGATCGGAATTGCGGAGGCGACCACTGGCGCCGAACGGCCGCCCTCCACCACTGCGGCCCGAGCGGTCCGACGATCCGCGCACACCACGTCGAGGACGCAACCGCCGACCGAGGCCATCACCACCCTGCCCGACGGCGTCGCCATCCCGACCTCGAGCGCCATCATCGCCGAGAACGCAAAGGTCGGCCACGCGTGGTGGGTGACCACACCGCAGAACGCCGGTGACATCGAGGGGTACGCCAGCCAGGGCAGTGCCGCGGCCGGGGACACGGTCACGCTGTACGTCAGCACCAAGGCGGCCATGTTCCATGTCGAGGCCTACCGCATGGGCTACTACCAGGGCATCGGCGCCCGCCTGGTGTGGCAGTCCAGCGACGTGCCCGGCGTCCTCCAGGCGCTCCCCGTCCTGATCCCACCGACCAACACCATCGAGTGCCAGTGGACCCCTTCGTTGGCCATCACCATCGATGCCACCTGGCCCCCAGGGGCCTACCTGCTGAAGTTGGTGGGCTCCACCGGAGAGCAGCAGTTCGTACCGCTCTGCGTGCGGGATGACGCGTCGCGGGCGGCGATCGTCATCCAGCAGGGCGTTGCCAGTTGGCAGGCCTACAACCGCTGGGGCGGGTACAGCCTCTACTACGGCAATCACGACGGGAACTTGTCCTTCACCCACGCTCCCGCCGGCGGTACCTACGACGACCGGGCCCGCATCGTGTCCTTCGACCGGCCCTACGACCACGACTGGGCTTCGGGTGCGGCCGACTTCGTGGGCAACGAGTTCCCCGTCATCTTCCAGGCCGAGCAGTTGGGCCTCGACGTCACCTACTGGACGGACGTCGATCTCCATGCCCGCCCTCGACTACTCAGCAACCACAAGGGACTGGTCAGCATGGGCCACGACGAGTACTGGTCGGCGGCCATGCGCGACGGCGCCACCCAGGCCTTGGCCGGCGGGGTGAACCTCGCCTTCCTCGGTGCCAACGCCTGCTACCGCCAGATCCGGTTCGAGCCATCTCCCCTGGGGCCCAACCGGCACCAGGTCTGCTACAAGTCGGCCGCCGAGGACCCACTGACCGGCAAGGACGACGCACTGGTCACCGTCAACTGGTCACAGGCGCCGGTGAACCGACCCGAAGCACAACTCATCGGCAGCACGTACCAGGACATCGACGCCAACGCCGACATGGTGATCACCGACCCGTCGTCGTGGGCACTGGTCGGTACCGGCCTGGCCACCAACCAGCACCTGGCCAACGTGGTCCAGGGGGAGTTCGACCGGTACGTCCCCAACGGTGCCGGTCCGGCCAACGTGGATGTGATCGCCCACTCGATCGTGCCCAATCGCCACGGCAACTACTCCGACGTGACCTGGTACACCGTGCCCAACGGCGGGGGGGTCTTCGCCACCGGCAACGCCTCGTGGGTCGGGCAGCTGACCAACAGCGTCCTCGTCCCCCCGAATGTGCTCCCCGGGCCGGTAGCCGGGGTCACCCCGGCACTCCTGCGCATCATGGAGAACGTCTACTCGGTGATCGGGTCGGGCCCGGCCAGCACGACCCACCCGTCACAGGGAAACTGGCGGTCGAGCTAGGTGTCGAACTCGGTATCGGGCGGTTTGCCCAGCACCAACTGCGCGTCCTGAGGCCCCGTCGGGGCCCGGGCTCCCCGCTCCGCACCCGGGCCGACCTCGGTGCGGCCGTCGAAACCAGGCGGTGGGAACGCAGCAGCCCGGGACGCGCGATCGCGTCCCGGGCCGGCGAACTTCCCCTCGGGTGCAAGGCCGGGCGTTGGCAGGCCATGGCCGCGCCACCGCCCGATGGGCGGCTGACTCAGCTCACTCGCTGAGCATGATCGGTTGGTCGTCCGAAGAAAGGGCACCCACGGGTTCGGGCACTCCGGTTGCCTTTTCGGCCGCGACCGCGTTCTGTGCGGCCAGATGCTCCCGAATCCGCTCGTCGACTTCGGCCATCAGCTGCGGGTTCTCGGTCAGGAAGGTCTTGACGTTCTCGCGACCCTGCCCCAGCTGCTCACCCTCATAGGTAAACCAGGCACCGGACTTCTTGATGAAGCCGAGCTCGACCCCGACATCGAGCAGCGACCCTTCGCGGCTGATGCCACGGCCGAACGTGATGTCGAACTCCGCCTGCTTGAACGGCGGCGAGCACTTGTTCTTCACCACCTTGACCCGGGTCCGGTTGCCGACCTGGTCGGCACCGTCCTTGATGGTCTCGATGCGGCGGATGTCCAACCGGATGGACGAGTAGAACTTGAGCGCCCGGCCTCCGGGGGTGACTTCGGGTGACCCGTACATGACGCCGATCTTCTCCCTGAGCTGGTTAATGAAGATGGCGATGGTCCGCGACTTGGACAGGGTCCCGGTCAGCTTGCGCAGTGCCTGGGACATCAGCCGGGCCTGGAGGCCGACATGGGTGTCGCCCATCTCCCCTTCGATCTCAGCGCGGGGGGTCAGCGCTGCGACCGAGTCGATGACCAGCACGTCGAGCGCGCCCGACCGGATGAGCATGTCGGAGATCTCCAACGCCTGTTCACCCGTGTCGGGCTGGGAGATCAGCAGATCGTCGATGTTGACGCCGATTGCCTTGGCGTAGACGGGGTCCATGGCGTGCTCGGCGTCGATATAGGCACAGATACCGCCGTTGCGCTGCGCCTCGGCCACCACGTGCATGGCCAGTGTCGACTTGCCCGAGGACTCGGGGCCGAAGATCTCCACGATGCGGCCACGGGGGAGGCCGCCGATGCCGAGGGCCAGGTCGAGAGCGAGTGCCCCGGTGGGGATGGCCTCGATGTTCATATGGAGGTTCTCCCCCATACGCATGATGGACCCCTTGCCGAACTGCTTCTCTATCTGGCCCAGAGCCATGTCGAGTGCCTTGTCACGTTCCATGTTCTCTACTCTCCTCGATGCTGTCGCTCACTTGACCGGGCCGACCCTACGGAGAGGGTGTGACGACCAGGTGGGGATCCGGATCCGGGTCCGTTCACTACTGCTGACTGTCGCACGACGAAGTCACTCTAGACCCGAACGCATGTTCGATGTTGGATCCCCGCCCTGCCTGCACACCGGTCGGGCGATGCCCGGTTCGTCGTCGATTCCCAACCCGTGGCCGCGCCCTCACGTCCACTCCGCTATCGGCTCGAGACCGCCTGATGACGACACGACCCGGTTCGCTTGGCACTATCGTCACCCCGGTGTCTGACACCGAACCCCCGACCGGGAGCGATCCGGAAGGAACACCCGGCCCCTCACCCGACAGCCAGCCACCGGTGGAGCCATCTCCCCCCGAGTCGGTCGCGCCGGCCCCGGCCATCCTGACCCGCAAGGAGATCCGCGAACAGGCGGACGCAGCCGGGAAGAAGGCATCCCGCACCTGGTGGTATGTCCTGGCGGGGGCTGCGGTGGTGCTCATCGCTGCAGCGATCGGCGTGGCGCTCACGGGAAGGACCACCAAGACGGCTGCGCCCAAGATCGTCGCCCCCACGACGACGACGACGACCGCGGTGCCCGCACCACCGTGTCCTCTGACCGGTGCGGCGGCCCCGGGAGGGACTGTGCCGGCCCGACCCGCGCTCGGCGTGAAGATCGGCAACTACCCCGATGATCGTCCGTCGGCCGGCCTCAACCAGGCCGACGTCGTCTTCGAGGAGCCGGTCGAAGGCGCAATCACCCGACTGGTGGCGGTGTTCCAGTGCCAGGGAGCGGCCCTGGTCGGTGACCTTCGATCGGCGCGCCAACCCGATGCCGGCATCCTCTCCCAGCTGTCCGACCCGATCTTCGTCCATGCCGGTGGCATCCAGCCGGTGATCAACCTGCTCGGCGGGTCGCCGCTCATCGACAAGAACCTCTATTCGGGGGACAATGGGTCGGCCATCATCTATCGGTCCGGGCGGATGGCTCCCTACTCCACGTTCGTCAACACCTCCTCGCTCTGGGCCCTCGACCCATCGGACACCACTCCGCCGGCACCGATCTTCACGTACTCGACCACGCTCCCGGTCGGGTCGGTGGAGGGGTCGGGGGTCGGCGCGCACATCCCGTTCTCGTCATCGTCGGACGTGACCTGGCAGTGGAGCCCGTCGACCGGCAAGTACTTGCGCTTCTACGGGCTCACACCGGACAAGTTGCTCGACGGATCGCAGACTGCTGCCTCCAACGTGGTCATCATGACGGTGTCCACCGACTACGGGTCGTGGGTGGAGAACAGCCAGGGCGGCCACGAGGTCGACGTGACCGCCCTGGGGTATGGCCCGCTCGTGGTCCTGCGCAACGGCGCGGCCATCACCGGCACTTGGAGCCGGGCGGCTCTCACCCAACCGGCAACCCTGACCGCCTCGAACGGCGCGCCGATCACGCTCCAACCGGGCAACACCTGGAAGGAGCTGGTGCCCGCCGGCATCACCGTGACCCCCTTCGCGGCGCCGGTCGCAGCACCCCCGACAACGTAGAGCCCCACGTCCGACGGGACCCCGGTCATCACCGTCCCCCGAGTGCTTCCGCCATCAACCAGGTCCACACGATGACGCCAGCCTCACCCCGGGAACCGCACCGCTACCTCAACCGGCTGCTCCGGGAGCCAGCGTGCGGCGCAGCAGATCGAGGGCGGCGATGGTGGCGTACTGGCGGACCCGTTCACGGTCACCCGGCACGGTGAAGGCGAACGACTCGGTGCCGTGGTCGGGGCGGGCCAGGCCGACGAACACTGTGCCCGGGGGCTGGCCGTCCTGCGTATCCGGCCCGGCCACACCGGTGATGGACAGGCCCACATCGGCACCCAGCACCCGGCGGGCACCGTCTGCCATGGCTCGGGCCGCCTCCTCGGAGACGACCGGCCCAACCGGAACGCCGAGGACACCGAACTTCACCTCGGAGGCGTAGGACACCACCGAACCCCGGAACCACCGGCTTGCCCCGGGTACGTTCACCAACCGTGACGCCGCCAGTCCCCCGGTAAGCGACTCGGCCAACCCGACGGTCAGACCGTCGACAGCCACGGCCCGGGCCACCGCGTCCTCGATCGCCTCGTCGTCGATGCCGAACACCACATCGCCTGCGGCCGCAGTCAGGATGTCCCTGATCCGTGCCTCCTCGTCGTCGAGCAGGCGGGATGCCGCGCCGGCGTCGTCGGCTCCGACGGTGACCCGGACCTTTATCCCCTCGATCCCGCTCGCCAAGAAGGCAATCGTCGCCGTGCGCCCCGACCGATCGCCTTCTCCTCCCCGGTCGGTGCCGGCGCCGTCACCAGGCACCGCATCGAGCTGGTCGATGTGGTCGGCCAGCGTGTCGGCCACGCCGGACTCGCTCATCCCCCAGGTCCGGATGACCCGGCTGGCGATGACACCCGTCGCCTCTCCGCGCTCGGCCATCCGGACCCGGAGGTCGGGGGCGATCGCCCGCTGGAACATGTCGGACATCTCGTAGGGCACCCCGGGCACTGCGTAGATGACCTTGTACCCCACCGGGCAGATCAGGCCCGGAGCGGTCCCCTTGGTCTGGGGGATGATGACCGCCCCCACAGGAACATCGGCCTGGCGCAGGTTCGAGTCCGGCATCTCCCTGCCCCGACCGGAGAACATGCCGCGAACCTTGTCCACGACTGCCTGGTCGCGCTCCAGAGGGACGTTCATCACTTCGGCGATGGCGTCCCGCGTGATGTCGTCATGGGTCGGTCCCAATCCCCCGCACACGATGACCCCGTCGCTTCGGGCCATAGCCGTCCTCAATGCCAAGACGATCCGTTCCTGATTGTCACCCACGGCTTGATGGAAGTGCGAGGCCACGCCGATGGCGGCCAATTGCTCTCCCAACCACTTCGAGTTGGTATCGGCAATCTGGCCGAGGAGCAGCTCGGTGCCGACGGCCACGATCTCGATACGCACAGAGGCCTCAGGCTGCCGGGCTCGTGCCGTCGACCGTGCCGGCCCCGGTCCGGGGGAAACCGGCCGGTCCCCCTCGTGCGGCCCGTCGGCCATCGAGGAAGTACTGCCCGCCGGTGAAGACGGTCATGGCCGTGGCCACCCAGATCGCTGCTGCGAGCAGCGTCTGGTGCGTGGCCAGCGGCGGGGCCAGGCACATGCCGATGGCCACGTCCTGCAACAGGGTCTTCGCCTTCGCCGTGGTCCGGGCCGGAATGGACACACCGTGCCGACCGACCACCGATCGGTAGATGCTCATCGCCACTTCGCGCACGGCGATGATCACCACCGGCAACCACCACACGATCCCTTTGGCCACCAGGGCGAAGAGCGCGCCCAGCACGACCACCTTGTCGGCCAGAGGATCGAGGAAGGCACCGGAGCGGGTGGTCCCCTGCCTGCGGGCCAGCCATCCGTCGATGCCGTCGGACAGGGCCAGCAGGCCACCGAAGACGAAGGTGAACCAGCTGGCACCCCACATCATGATCAAGGCGATCACGACGGGGGTGGCCAACAACCGCAACACCGTGATCCCATTGGCAGGGGTAAGGACCGCTGACGGACCGAACGTCGTGGCCGGGGCCGCCGTATCGCCGTGGTCGGACCCGGATCCGGGGATCCGTGCCCCGGGGCTGACGGTACCGCCGCTCACGTGACCGCTCCCGACGCGGCCGCCGCCGGCTCGTTCAACGCGACCTTCACTGCACCTCGCGGGGCGGCCAGAAGGTCAGGGCCGTCGGCCCCGGTCACCACCACCTCGACGAACGAACCGACCGGGAGGTCGACCGGCACCGCGACGATGCCGTCGATCTCGGGCGCTTCCCGAAACGTCCGTCCCTCGCCCGGGGCGTCGATCAGCACCTCGACGGTCGTCCCGATCAAGTGCTCCCGCCTGGTTGCGGTGATGACGTCTTGGAGAGCGGTGCACTCGTCGATGCGCTCAGCCGCCAGCCCCGCGGGGACCTGATTGTCGAGGCCGGCGGCAAAGGTGCCGACCTCGTTGCTGAACGGGAAGAACCCCACCCAGTCGAGCTGGGCCTCCTCGATCCACTCGAGCAGTCGGTCGTGGTCGGACTCGGTCTCACCCGGGTAGCCGACGATGAACGAGGAGCGGAAGGCCGCGGTCGGTTCGGCCGCACGGATCGAGTGAATGCGCTCGAGGAACCGCTCGCCCTCTCCCCACCGGCGCATGCGTTTGAGCAGTGGGCGTGAGACGTGCTGCAGCGACAGGTCGAAGTACGGGACGCCGGTGGCCAACATGGCCTCGACCAGCGCGTCGTCCAGTGTCGAGGGGTACAGGTAGAGCAGGCGGGTCCAACGCACCCGGTCGGCCACCGCAGCCACCAGGTCGACGATGGGACGGTTCCCGCCGACGGCGGGTCCGTCGAGCCGGGGCGCGGCCCTGCCGGCCGATCGGTCAAGTGCGAACGAGGAGAGGTCCTGGGCCACCAGCACCACCTCGCGGAGGCCCTCGTCGGGTCCGCCGAGCTGGTCGACTTCGGCCAGGATGGACTCGGTCGTGCGCGAACGCTGCTTGCCCCGGAAGGAAGGGATGGCACAGAAGCCGCAGTTGCGATCGCACCCTTCGGCGACCTTGATGTACGACCACGGCGCTGACGACACCGGGCGGGGAAGGTTCAACAGGTCGAACGACGGGACCGGATCCCTCGTGTCCGGAGTGCCGGGCTTGCGACCCAGCACCACCGGGGTCGGGACCGCCTCCGCCGGAAGGGAGCCGGTCAGTGACACCCCGAACGGGGCCACCAGGTCCACCTCGGGAAGGGCGTCGGACAGCTCGCCCCCATACCGTTCGGCCATGCACCCGGTGACCACCAGTCGGGCTCCTGTGAGGCGTGCGGCGGACAGCGCCAGCACGGTGTCGATCGACTCTTGGCGGGCCGCCTCGATGAAGGCACAGGTATTGACCACCACCAGGTCGGCCTCTTCGGGAGACGGCGCAGACTCGAGGCCGTCGATGACCAGAGTCCCGGCCAACTTTTCCGAGTCGACCTGGTTCTTCGGGCAGCCCAACGTCTCGATCCAATACCGCTCGGCCACCAGGACAATCTACCGGGGGCGAGGGGGCGGGGCTGCCCGGGTACCCGAGGGGGCGGCAAGTAGCCCGGCGGGCATCACCGCGGGCTCCGGTCGGGGCACGGACCAGCGGCAGGCACCGATGACGCAGGTTCGAGCACCCACGCCGTCCAGCGCCGACCCGCGACTCAACAGAGCGGAGAGGGAGGGATTTGAACCCTCGGACCCAGTTACCCAGGTCAACTCATTAGCAGTGAGTCCGATTCGGCCGCTCTCGCACCTCTCCCTACCTGGTCAGAGGCACTTTTTGCTTACGTTCCCCTGACCAGCAAAACGCCATATCCTAATCCCTGTCCTAATCTGATAGTGTGGGCGTTGCGAGACGGACCACGACGACCAGGAAGGGCGGAACACGACATGACTCGACAAGCATACGGCAGCGGTTCGATGACCGAGCGAGAGCCCGGCCTCTGGCGGCTGCGCGTGATGGTCGACGGCAAGCAGGTGCAGCGGACGTTCCGTGGCTCGAAGGCAGCAGCGACCAAGGAGCTGGCCAAGTTGGGTGGGCAACCCCCGACCCCGGGTCGGGTGACAACGTCCGAGCCCGTGTCGGCCAAGGGCGTCAGGACGTTCGGCGACCTGCTCACCAAGTGGCTGGCCCATGCCAGGGCCCGAGGCCGGGCGCCCAAGACGCTGGACGAGGCCCGGAGGGAGATCGAGAACCGCATCCGGCCCCGCTTGGGCCATATCCCGATCGACCAGCTCGGGGCAGAGGAACTTGACGATGCCTATTCGGCCTGGCTCGCCGAAGGGCTGGCCCCGTCGACCGTTCACCGCCATGCCGCCGTGATCAGCGCCGCTCTGTCCCAGGGCGTGCGGTGGAAGTGGCTCAACGCCCGGGACAACCCGGCACTGAGCGCCACTCCCCCATCGGCCACGAGCAAGCGCAGGCTGGTCACGCCGACACCGGAGCAGGTAGCCAAGCTCATCCGTGCGGCTGAGGCCGATGATCCGGTCATGGCGGCAGCGGTCGCGCTTGCGTTCGTCACGGGCGCCCGACGTGGCGAGCTGTGCGCCCTGCGGTGGGATGACATCGAGTTCGCACTGGTCCCCGACCCGGCCGATGAGGACGCCGAGGCCGAGATGGCCGTCGTCAGGATTGAGCGGTCGCTGTCCCAGGTGGGCCATGAGTTGGTCGAGAAGTCGACCAAGACGGGACGGGGGCGATCCTTCCTGGTGGACGCCCGCGCCGCTGCGCTCATCCGCCGGCACCAGGACTGGCAGCGGGACCTTTCCGTCCGGGCGGATTCGCCGCTGGTCGAGAACCCCTACGTCCTGAGCGACAACGCCAACGCCGGGCGCCCGATGCCGCCATCCATGATCACGGACAGGTTCACGAAGCTCCGAGGACGGGCCAAGGTCCGAGGCGTCCGATTCCATGACCTACGCCATGCCAACGTAACTCAACTGCTCGGAGCCGGCGTGGACGCCGCGACCGTGGCCAGTCGGGTCGGCCATGCGTCCACGAAGATGACCCTGGACAGGTACGGGCACGCCCTGCCGGCCGGTGGGGAAGCAGCCGCAGCCGTCATGGGGGCGTTGCTGCCATGA